>JAZFSF010000280.1:0-8055 GCA_036446055.1 Bathyarchaeia archaeon
CGTTGATGCAGAGTCCAATGCCGGCCGACGCCTTACACAACTTGGAGGGATGGTCTGTTTTACAAGGTCCAAGCGTGCGTAACAGGAATACACAAATCTAACAAACGAAAGTCGATTTTAGGTAAGCTTTGTTCATAGATAATTCACCGGATACCCAATAGGATCAATCTCTTAACAGTGAACTAGCTAGCGCTCATTGCCAATTATTGCGGGCTAGATTGTATCGAACATCAGGACAAACAGAGCATAACGCTGCTTTGAAAGCCTTGACTAGATATGTTTTCAATTCTTCAGTCTGAATGCGAAAAAATCGTTTAATCTCTTTTCAGCTTTCATGCGAGTCTTATCCCGCCAAATTGGGTATAAGTAATTGTAATAACTTATCCTTAGAATTTATTGAAGGGCCATTACGAAGATAAAATGAAAGAAATGTGAACTATGTTAACAAGCGATTAAGGTCCCTCGCAAATCAACAAAAGACGAAACCACTTTTCTTCAAGGACGTTCTTTGGATGTAAAATGGTCCTGAAACCGGCGCTTTAGAAAACTTTGACGAGTTTGTTATTGGGTAGTTGAAAGAGTTAGATAAAAAAATTTGAAGCAGTTGAGTTAAAGGTCAAATCGTATTCTCTAATGAGTTTAATGGGTTCCGTTGTGTACCCAATGTGTGAAGAAGAGGTCTGTTAATACGCTCTGAAAAAGGGAGGCTTCGAAGGAGTTTTCACTCTCTCAATGAGTGTGGTTAACCTCGCAGCGATGCTCCTTTAATGAATTTGAAAACCATGCACAGAGTAACTAAGAAATACGGGAAGCCTTTTGTTTCTGTCTAAAACTCTTTAAAACTAGGCCTTTTATACTTGACACTAGCACATTAGCTTTCTCTCAACCAACAGAAATTGTCCAGATATTATGAGGCTGTTAACCCGTAGAAGGAGACAGTCTTTATCGCTCATATTCGTCTTGTAAAGGCACATTGGTTAATTCAGTCGCGATTTCACGATGGGATTTACCCCGTTTATCTGTGGGGAAATAAGAAATAACGAGTTTCATCTGTTCTTCGCCCTCCCCCTCAATTATGTGATAATAATCTGCTGGAATATATATACAAGCACCGGGTCTGATGGGGAATGTCTTCATGTTTTCAATAGTTGAACCAAGAATAGCTTTCCCATGTCCCGTAATTACATACATCGACTCTTCGACATCTCTGTGAGCGTGTGGAGTAATAGGTTCTTGGTTGGGTGTGGATTCAGCTATTAGAACTATTCCTGAAATGCTTCCCGTATCCTCTGGATCCATCAATTTTTTAATACTCAAAAAACCAGTTGAGCCTTTTCTGGCAATCCTAATAGGCTTCACCTTATCTTCATACGTGACTAAGGGCTTGTCTTGCATGGCTTCACATTCCTTAATAATTGATTGTTAACTTTTTTTATATGATTTATAAATCTTTTTAAGTAAAACACTACACACACGATTCTTTCTCCGTCAACAAATCATTTACTCAAATCAATTTAACTTGTATTTTGTCTTCTCTATGCCTTGACGGCAAGAATATTGATGCATTATGTCTACAATCAAAAGATACCCTCTTGGGGATTCTTATGGGCTTAGAAAAATTCTTGAATAGCTAGCTATTCATTTTATTAAGATTTCACTCAATCTCGCTAAAAAAAGAAAGGAAGTGAAGCTAGTTCTTACTTTCTTTATTCCTGTTCTTTAACATAGCTTCCACAGTTTCGACAGTTGTCTAGCTCTATTGTCTTTTGAGTTGGACATTCTTTTACCATGTTTGTTGCAGTTACTACATATGGATTAACTGATGACGACTTTTTACATCGAATTATAGTCATCCATCCACCTCCTATGTTCTTTATTTTCAGATCCTGAACCATTTTGCTCTATTCACTGCATATTTTACTAAAAAGATATGGCAACTAGTTGACTATCGTATTTATGACTTTCTACACAAAACGCTGAAATTAGAGCTTTAAAAACGATATATTGTATTATGTATATAGCTATGGATTTACACAATGAAATATTATTAGCTGTTAAGCAACACAATTAGAAAATAATAAAAATCCTACACTCTATGGGTAATTTGTTTAGTGAGAGACTGATAATGATGATTGAAGGAAGTTTTCAATGAGTACGGAGTATCGAGAGATTGTGAAGAAGTCAAATGTGCTTATATCGAAGCAAATGAGCACGCTTAGCACGTTGGGGTTAACGAGGATTATCATCAAGTCTTGTGTTTGGAAAGACCGGATTACAGCGTGAAAAGGTTGAACGTAGAGCTGTCTTAGAATCTGAGGCTGTACATAATAAAGAAACTTGAGGAGACTATTCTTGAGGTACTTGTGCCCTTTGTTACGGATGTAAAAAAGGTCAATACACACCCGACTTTGAAATAACAAAGTTACACGTTTTACTCGATGTTTTAAAGGATTTAGCTAGCTAACACTTAGGTTTTTATATACGATGCTTTGTACTGGATAATCCAGAGTTTCACCATCCAAAAAAAAGTATTGAGTTATGCCCCTGAGATATAGATGATATAAGAAAACAAAATATGTTTTCGTTGATACAAGAATATCAATGCGGTTGTGGTCTAGCCTGGTCTAGGACTGAAGCTTCCCAAGCTTCTAACCCGGGTTCAAATCCCGGCAGCCGCACCATTCCAGTCTTTGGAAAAACGCTTCAGTTTTTTATTGTTAGTTGGCTTAAAAGAGATACCGTAAAATAAATTGATATAAACTCGCCTCACGTTAGGTTTTTCTCTTGAGAAAATATGATGTAAATAGGTTTCATTTTTAAGCGAAATGCCCTATTTTTACTGGAATTAGGAATGGGCTCGTAATTGTAGCATAATTTGGCATTACTCTAAATGACTTCAACATAACATTAATATCTGCGTCAATTTGATATTTTTTTAAACCATGGGGATATTTGAATGGGATTTAAAATAAAATCTGTTTTTGCAAGAAGTGTATTCGCTAGAACGGCGCAAGGTGTTGAAACAACTGTGGTAACTGATGATGGTGCCTTGGGCGTCGCTGTAGCTGTTGCTGGGGTATCTGTTGGAAAATATGAAGTTCAATTCACCTATGATGGCGGGGAACGTTGGGGTGGTAAGGGTATGCTTAAGGCAATTGGTAACATCGAAAACGTTATTGGCCCTGCAATAAAAGGCATGGATGTGACAAAGCAAAGGGCCGTAGATGAAGTCATGCTTAAGCTAGATGGTACACCGAACAAGGCACGGCTTGGAGGAAATGCGATGGCCAGCGTCTCAGCAGCTGTTCTCAAGGCTGCTGCTGCCAATTTAGGTATACCTCTCTATCAACATATTGGTGGAGTAAACGCTTGTATACTGCCGGTTCCTGGTTCTGGCGCTTTTGGAGGGTCCAACAGGTATGGCGGCGGTAAAAGGTCTGGTGGTAAACCAAGTGTAACTTTTTACTGTTATGGGTTTAATAGTTTCTCTGAGGCATCGTATGCTGCTTGGGAGGTCTCTCGTGAATTTCAAAAAATCTTGTCCAATAAATTTCAAGTATCCGGGCGTGGTGGAATGCCGGGTAGAATACCCGTTGGCGTCGTTGAGCACGATCGAGAACTATTCGCCCTCATGACCGATGCTATAGATAATTGTGGTTACAAGAATAAAATCGGTATTCAAATGGATGTTGCAGCGGGGACCTACTACAATACTACAAAAGGCGTGTTTGAAGGCTTATTTTCGAAGGAGGATAAGTCCAAAGAGGATTTGATCGAACTCTATAAGAATTTGGTTGCAGATTATCCATTCGTAATTCTTGAAGATCCCCTTGACGAAGACGATTTTGACGGACACGCAATTGTTACCAAAGAACTTGGCATCGAAGTAGTGGGTGATGACCTTTTCACAACAAATATTGAACGTCTTAAACAAGGTATTGAGGTGGGTGCTGCTAATGCAGTGCTTCTAAAGGTTAACCAGATAGGCACCATAAGTGAGGCATTGGATACCGTTCAACTAGCATATAGGCACGGGTACGGTGTCATGCCTTGCAGTAGTCGAGGAGAAGGCCCTGATATAGCGGACTACACCGTGGGCTTAAGTACCGGTCATCTGAGGGAAGGAGGAACAGGTCCAACAGCCAATAGGCTGTTGAAAATCGAGTCCGAACTTGGAAACAATGCTAAATTCCTTGGCAGGCAAGGGTTCAAACCATAATACATAATCAACAACCCTTTACTGGCTTTCCACTTAGATATCTAAACATTGAACAAATGTATTGAACAGCGTACCAATATCGCGTTTAGATTAGTGATTAGAATGAACATACTGAATACTGCTAATCTGATTTCTCACGGCAATACATCTGGACGAAAAACAGTGCTGGAGCTTCTCGAAGCAGGATTGAAAGCAACGGATCCCTATGAGAACACGAAGAAGATGATCCGCATCCATGATGGACAGCTGATTGTTGGTCATAAGGACTTCTCGCGACCCTTAGGAAGTGAACCTTTAGTCTTCGACTTGTCAAAAGTAGGGAATATATACGTTGTAGGTGGTGGGAAAGCTGCGCATAGACAAGCGAAAGCAATGGAGGACGTGCTGGGTAGTCTAATAACTGAAGGTCACATCAACGCAAAAAAGGGAGAGCCAAAATGGTGTAAGCAGATTGAGGTTACATTTGCTGGCCACCCCATGCCTGATGAAGACAGTGTGGCAGGAGCTAAGCGAATACTGGAAATCGAAAAGAAGGCGAAGAAGGGGGATATCGTGTTCTTATCTGAATCGGGTGGAGGAACCGCTCTTATGACTCTACCCGGACCAGGGATAACCTTGAAAGATATACAAGAAGTCAATCGCATCCTCTACTTTGAGCATGGTTCGTCTATGCCCGATATAAACGCGGTCAGAAATCAACTTATCCTCTTAAGGGGACGACATGGACGACATGTTGGTGACGCAACACTCATCGCGGTTCACACCGCTGAAGCACCTCTAGGCCCTAGTGTTCGCCAAAGGAGAAGTCCCAATGGTACAACTGCTTATCCATACGCGATTGAAGTCTTAAAGCGATATCGCGTCTGGGACGAAGTCCCTCAATCCGTTCGAACCTATCTTTTGAAAGCTGATCCCAAGTATGATAGTATCCAAGCGGGGGAACTGGATGGAAAACCTCAGTACCACTTCCGCGTGATGGGTCCAGAGTATATGCTTGACGCGGCGGCGAGAAAAGCCGAGAGGCTCGGTATTACCCCTCACATTCTGGTTGCAAGCTTGAACGACATGGAAACCTTGGATGCAGCGGAGGTATTAGCGTATATGGCTCGAGAGATCGAATTTTATGGAAGACCGTTCAAACCCCCGTGTGTCCTCCTTTGTGGTGGAGAGCTTCTAGTTACGGTTGGAAAGGCAACGGGAGTTGGTGGTCGTAATCAAGAGTTCGTTCTTTCTACGGCTCCACTCATTGAAGGGAACGAAAATATCGTTGTGGCGTCAATAGACTCCGATGGAACAGATGGGCCATCTGATGCTGCAGGAGGGATTGTGGATGGCTATACAATGGAACGGATTAAGGGGACAGGGATTGACGTGTATGAGGAGATTCGTAATCATAACTCTTTTCACGCGTTGAAGGCGCTTGGCGATAACTTCATCACTGGTGCTCGGGGAACGAATGTTCGAGACCTTCGCGTAATCTATATTGAAAAGAAGTAATAAGGAGAAACCTGCAAACCAAATACGACTGGACTCCGCATACTTTTTTGTTAATTGATCCTGCTATAGATGACGTTTACGCTTGTAACAACAAAGCAATTTCAAAGGTGTATAGGTACATTGCGATTTCTTAACCAAAATGGTGAATCAACTAGCTAGTTAAAGGGATTTCTTTCTGAATTGTTAGTTATGAAGTTTGTTCCACCCCGCGATGGGTCCTTCCTCACTATCCTTGTCTATTTGAGAATGATAAAAAAAAGTTCTTGAAGTGTGAGTAGACAGAGATGAAGGAAAGGTATTTAGCGTTTTTCAGTTCTGTCATCTTAATTGGTATTTGTAATTGGGGTTTTCACGTTTTCTCTTTTCGTTCAACGGTCCATAGCGTACCCTGTGGATAATCCTTGAGGATGATTCCCGATTTCTTGAGTTTCTCCCTAATTTCATCGGCTTTCTTCCATTCCTTGTTTTTTCGCGCAATGTTTCTCTCAGCAATGTGTTTCTTCTCCTCATCTGTCAACTTGTGGCTTCTCTCCAATTCGAGGCCGAAGACGCTTCCTAACTCGATAATCAAATCATAAATAGTTTGAAGAAGAACTGTATTGACTTTCATAGAGAAGGCTTGATTTCCCAGTTTTATCAGCTTAAAAAATTCTGAAGAGGCTTCTGGTGTGTTGAAATCAGTGTCCATGGCTTTAAGGAAACGCTGGTGAATGGTAGTTACTTCTGCTGTCACTTTCTCATCTTTATTCTCTTCCTTTCCTTGGTCTCCCACCAGAATTCCTTGCCTCAGATTGTCCAAGGCTTCGAATACTCTTTTCAGACTCTTTGAAGATTGTTTGAGCCCTTTTTCGGAGTAGTCAATGGGGCTTCTATAGTGAGTTGATATGATAAACAAGCGGAAGGCATTCACGTTATACTTTTTTAAGAGGTTTCTAACCGTGATGAAATTTCCAAGAGACTTCGACATCTTCACACCGTCTATCGTTAGAAATCCAGTATGTAGCCAATATCTTACGACAGGGATTCTGCCTGTAAATGCTTCGGATTGAGCTATTTCATTTTCATGATGAGGAAAGATCAAGTCCCTTCCTCCACCATGGATATCAAATTGCTCACCAAGATATTTCATTGATATGGCCGAGCATTCGATATGCCATCCTGGTCTACCTTTTCCAAAGGGGCTTTCCCAAAAGGGTTCATCTTTCTTAGAGCTTTTCCACAGTGCAAAGTCAGCAGGGTTTCTTTTTCTTTCATCAACTTTAACCCTCGCTCCTGCCCACACATTTTCTAAAGATTGATTAGAAAGTTTACCCAAACCTGAGCTCTTGGTAACATCAAAATACACGTCATCATCGATTTGGTAAGCATATCCTTTTTCTATGAGACCTAAGATTATTTTGATAATTTCTGGGATATTGTCTGTAACCCTTGGATACACATCAACGAGTGTGTTATTTAGAGTCTTCATGTCTTCTAAGAAGATTCTTTCAAATTTCCTCGCCACGTCACTGGGAATTTCGCTAGATTCTTGGGCTCTCATAATTATCTTGTCGTCTATGTCTGTGATATTTACAATATAGTTGATCTGATAACCCCGATACATTAGGTATCGTGCTATCATGTCGAAGATGACCAAGGTTCTTGCATGACCTATGTGTGGTAAGTCATATACTGTGGGACCACAAACATAGATTCCCACTTTCCCATCGTCGATTGGTTTAAATGGAATCAATTGTCCACGCAGGGTATCAAACACTGTTAACGTCATCTAAGTTCACCTGTTTGTCGATAGTGATTTAATCTTTATTGAATACCTCTTTTGTTGTCTTGTTAACGATTCCCATGGCATTATCCTTCACTCATTACAAATGTCATATTACTCGTTGAAACTCTTCTGGTAGAACAGTCTAGATTCTACCTGAACTCTTAGATTTTTCCTTAGTTTATCCTGTTCTGAAGATTAAGGGTTAACACATTCATCCAAAAAAGGGTTTACTCAACATCGTGGATGTTTTAGGGTCCTTAAGAGTTTTCAATTCTAGGTGCAAGATAGTATTGCAGTCGTCCACTTTGGGGTAACTCAAAGTTCAAACGCACCGGCATATCGTTGGAAAATTCTATAGTAACGATATCGGAGATTTTTGAAGCGGATTTTATCATCGAAGAGAGATAACTCAGGCTAAACATTGCCTTGGATGCTTCCTTGACATCAAAGTCAAGAATCTCTTCGCTTTCCTTACCCACATCAATGGTGACGCTTCCTAGATACCCGGAGGCAGTTATGATAAATCCACGACAAGATTCGCCGAGAGTAGTTGTCAATGACTGCGTGCAGATAG
>JAZFSF010000281.1:0-8209 GCA_036446055.1 Bathyarchaeia archaeon
ATCTACCTCTCCCTCAAGAATCAATTTTGCACCTAAAAGTGAGCCTCCGACGACGGAAAGAGCACCACCATACAATCCCTTGGTTGCGGGTGTGTCTCCCGAGTCGAGGTAACCGTGGCCCTCAACGCACATTCTTTGGACGTAGTCGATGTATTCTTTTGTGTGAACCGTGAGGAGGTCTTTCGACGTTGCAGGCAGTGGCTCAAGATGTTTTGCTTTTCCGTTAAAAACGTTTAATTCTTTTAGGAGGTCAAGAGCATATTTTTCCCGTTTGGGTTGAAATGGGTGACCTGACCCAAACTGGTATGTTAAATAAGTGTCAGTATAGAGGAATGCGGTTACGGATGTCATGATTATGTAATAGCAGTTTGTCCATAATCAAAGTTTCTGTTTCGCCAGGAAGGTAGCCTTTGAAAGGATAAAGCTTGTTAAGGAAAAAGAGGGATAAACGGTGATTATAGAATCCATTCTTCAGTCCATTGTTTCAAGGAGTCGGTACACTGCTGTTTTAAATCTTCGTTGATCCTTTTAGATTCTAAAATCTTGAGGAATTCAATGCTTTTCTTCACCGCGGCCATCTCCCCTTTATCGTAGTATTGTTTTCCATCCAAGTAGTCCTTCATCTGATGGGCCTTTTGAACAATAAAACGCGCGCCTTCTACAGGATTTTTAACGAGGTACATGTTGAGCCAGATAGTTGCTTCCGTCTCCCTGAGTTGACCTATGCCTTCGATTTCCTTTATACAGCGGATGTATGTTCGAAGAAAATCGGAGTAATCAGTTATATGGAGGATGCTCTTTATCCGCTTCATCTTTTCTTTGAAGCCTTTGCTTCCAGAAACAACGAGACGATGCTTATGCCCCTTTTCCACACACTCCCTTGCTTGCATAAATTCCTTAAGAGTGTATATTCTGCGAGGAAACTCCATTTCAATTACACTTTAATCCTTGTCAAGGTTTATCCTTTGCACCATAGCCCACCAAGAAAAGTTATTTAAAGTTATTTACGCATGAACCTCAATCCAACAAAGAGAGAGGACACAAAATTTTCGGGATACTCGTAAAAGACATACGTAACGTACTCAACAGGTTTACACTTAATCGTTATCCCCCAATCGAAATCATATCCACATGAATATTGAGAACGAGTTTTCGTATTCGAGATCGACTCTTTTTTCTAACAACGTATTAGTAAGCTCGTTATTGAAAGAAGAGGATTCTATTTGTCCTCTCAATTTATATCTATGCTCCTCGAAAATCTATATCAAGGGGCATAAATTCGTTGGCGAAGGAAAGGTCGGGAAAAATCGTTAGTTGCTCCAAGTGTGGTAGCAGACTTGGCCTCTGCGGCGAAGTTGTGTGTCCCATAATTAAACGGGTGGAAGGAAACCTTGGAAGAAAACTTAATAGCAAAAGCCTCTTTGGAGCGTCTCCACCCTCCGTCTTCATAGGCTCCTGGAATTATCCGAAAGTTTATGCAGGGCCCATGGTCCCGCATATGATGTGGGATGACACGACCTTTCTAGACAACCCGGTTCAGTGGTTGGATGAGGGAATTGAGGACATCATCAGCCACCGCTTATCCTTAACTCGTTCTCACCAACAAGTAGACATTCACTCCGCTGCCAACCCCGACAGGAGCTTGAGTTCCATTCAGGAGTTAGCAATGGCCAGTCAGCCTGTGGACACGGAGGTGAAGATCGAGAGAATCCCTAAAGGTAGACTCTCGTTTTCGAGGCGGACTCCACCCATGGGGCCAACGGCAATCATAAAAGAGATGAAGCTCATCGAGAACCCTCATATTCATCCCAAGATCGAGTATCTAACCGGAGACAAGGACTGCTTCGCCCAAGTAGCTGTTTCAGAGCTGTTTAAAGCAGGAATCTCATCATATCACCTCACCCGCCTCTTTAGCGTAGGTTTGTTGGGAAAGGAGAAGAACAGACGCCTTGTACCCACGAAGTGGAGTATCACAGCCGTCGATGACGTGTTAGGCAAGCAACTGCATAAACAAGTCACAGACCACCCCATAATCAATGAGTACTGGGTCTGGGGATCCCATGCTGTAGGAAATCGTATGGGAATCCTCTTCCTACCCAAGCCATGGATGTTCGAAGTACTGGAATACTGGATTTCAGGAACGATTTATCCTGCTCATCAAAATATTCCGATCCCTTCCGACTACGAATTAACTAAGGGCAGAAAAACATACGCCAAGACCATTGGAGGAGCCTATTACGCTGCCAGACTCCCCGTGTTAAAACGCCTGAATGAATGGGGCAGACAGGCTGCAGCCATCATCTTTCTCGAAGTTCATCCCGAGTGGCTTCCATTGGGCGTATGGCGAGTTCGAGAAATCTGTAGACGAGCCCTCTCTACGACACCTGCAAAATTTGAAACCTTAGACGAAGCCATAGCGGAAGCATCAAAACACCTTACCACCCCAATTCAACACTGGACAAGACAGAGCAAAATCTTGCATTATAATCGAACTCAAAGAACCCTCCTACAATTTTTCTAGTTTTACAGATATGGTTTAAGTATTTTCAAAATAACTTTTCGCTCTACGACATAAGAGGAGTCCTAGAAGGAATTGAAAGAAATATGTAAAAGATGAACATGCGTTATTATAAAGATAGTAAATAGGGTTTAATCTCATACCTCAACCTTGTTCAGGTGGAACAAAATAATGATCAAGAATCGGGGGGAACTCCTCGCCCACGGTGTAGAGAGGGGGCGTCATGTAGCTTTGGACATTATCGAACACGCATTGAAGTCCGTGGATCCATATCAAGCTACAAAGAGGGTTGTCCAACGTCAAAACAACCGCTTATTCATAGACAATCAATCCTATAACCTAAATGATGTGAAAAATCTCTACGTGATAGGCGCGGGAAAGGCGTCATTCTCCATAGCTAAGGCTTTAGAAGACGTGTTAGGAGACCGAATTACCCGAGGTGTGGTCATTGTGAAACGAGGGCAGGACGGTCGTTTGAAAAAAATAAAGAAGATTGAGGCTGGTCATCCACTTCCCGATGAGGATGGTCTTCGAGGGGCGGAGGAGGTAATGGAAATAGCTGATGAAGCAGAACGCGGTGATTTAGTTTTTGCAATTATAACAGGGGGAAGCAGTGCCTTGATGCCTCTCCCCGTCGAAGGCATAACGCTGGAGGAAACGCGCGAGGTTAACGAACTCCTTCTACATAGTGGCGCCGTAATTCAAGAAATAAACGCGGTGCGTAAACACATCTCCAAAATAAAAGGTGGTCGCCTTGCCCTCCACATCCATCCCGCAGAAATCATCAATCTCACAGTCTCTGATGTCATTGGCGACTGGAAAATGCTGGATTACATTACAGGGAACACGGTCCCGGACTCATCCACATTCCAAGATGCCATCAACTCCTTGAAAAAGTATCGCTTGTTAGAAAAGATCCCAGAGTCAGTGAGGAGCCACCTACAAAACGCATGTCCAGAAATGGAGACACCAAAAAACTTCAGAAAGATAAAAGTGCATACCGTCATCCTAGCCACAAACGAAGACGCCTGCATAGCAGCCGCGAAGAGGGCTGAAGTCCTCGGCTTCAACACAATGATCTTGTCCACAAGGATTGAGGGAGAGAGCAGAGAAGTGGGAATCATCCATGCAGGCATAGCAAAAGAAATCGAAGTCAATAATCGACCGATAAAAACCCCTTGTGTCCTCGTCTCAGGCGGAGAGACCACAGTCACTATCGAAGGAAACCATGGCGAAGGGGGTCCAAATCAAGAGTTTGTGTTAGGTTTCGCAACCAAAATCAGGGGTAGCAAAAGGATAATCGGTGTCTCCATAGATACAGATGGAACCGATGGACCCACAAACGTCGCGGGAGGCATCGCTGACGGTTTAACCCTGAAGAGAGCTGAGGCTGTAAACTTAGACATTCATGAGAGTTTGATGTATCATAACACGTATTCCGTGCTCAAATCCCTGGGTGACACGATCTATACGGGTTCAACGGGAACAAACGTGATGAATCTGAGATTGATCATCGTCTCAGAATGAAGGCGACCGATGTATCGGAGCTTCACTTTGCTGTTACACTTAACGCAATGCAAAATCAAGGGTTGAAACAGTTTATGATAGGTCAACGTGTACAGACACATATCTGCTTAGACCAGTAAACTCAAATCTCGCCAAAGCAGTTCATTCGATTGCCCAATATAGGATTACAGCGAAGTCTAAACTAATGTATAAGGAGATTCATGAAAAAGGCAAGTGGAAAGCGAGATAGACCGAATGAGACTAACGGTTGGAAGTGAATTATTTGGAAAATGAAAGCCTTAAAGACAGCATCAATGCTGAAATAGACCGAATGCGAAAACGCCTCATTGAGATGGCTGAAATCGTTCACGCCAACCCCGAAATAGGCTATCAAGAATACCAAACCTCTAAAATCTACACCGAAGAATTAAGAAAAAAGGGTTTCACCCTGACTAATGAGTTCTCGGAACTACCCACAGCCTTCAAAGCCAGCTATCAAGGAAGAAAAGAAGGCCCAACGATTGCCTTACTCGCCGAATTGGACGCTCTCCCAGGTTTAGGACACGCCTGTGGACACAACATCATCGGTACTGCTTCAGTGGGGGCGGCGATAGCCATCAGCAAGTTCATGTCTATGATACCAGGCACCATCATGGTCTTTGGAACACCTGCAGAGGAAGCAGCGGTGAACAACGCAGGTGGGAAGGTACGGATGCTTAAGGAAATCAAGAAAGTTGACGCGGCTATGCTAGTACACCCAAGCAGCAAGAACATGGTTAATACTCGAAACGTTTGCAGGGAAGCTCTTAAGCTTGAGTTCCACGGTAAAGCAGCTCACGCAGGTGCCGTCCCCCACTTAGGCGTCAACGCCCTAGACGCAGCAATAAATACCTTCAACCTCATCAATGCGATGAGACAGCATCTGACGAACGACGTTCGAATTCATGGCATAATCAGTCACGGCGGTGATGCGCCTAACATCGTCCCAGCATACGCAGCCATCAAACTGTATGTGAGGGCCAGAAAGAGGGAGTATTTAGCTGAGGTAGTGGAAAAGGTGAAGAATTGCGCCCGCGGTGCTGCCCTTGGAACGGGTGCGACAGTAGAGGTCAACAGTTACGCCGCACGATACTTAAACATGGTGAGTAATCCCACGCTGGCTACACTCTTTCAAAAGAATTGGGAGCAGCTTGGTTTAACCATTGAAGTGTCTCCCGAACGGAGCTACGGGTCAACGGACATGGGAAACGTGAGCCAGGAACTCCCAGCCATTCATCCCTATATAGCGATAGCACCCAAAGGGACACCAGGTCACTCTGAAGCCTTCATGGAAGCTTCAAGGTCGGAGAAGGCACATGAAAGCCTGATCTATGCGACCAAGGGTTTGGCGATGACCGCAGTCGACCTTTTCACAAGACCCGACCAAGTGATAAAGATGAAGAAAGACTTCGAAGACTTCAAAACAGGCAAATTCATTGACTACTAATAATACGTTAATCCCGTGAAAGCACCTCAAGTTCCTTTAAACCTATTTTCCAAAGATTCATCAAAAGGCGCTTGGTATCGAAGGGAGGCGCGTATCGTTTGAAAGAATCATATATATAGCGATATATGTGTAATCGTCGGCAGATATCTCAGAAGCCTTTTATGAGTCTATTATACTGGAACAATGATGATGTAAATGAGTCATTTTGAAATAAAGACCATCAAAGCAAGGGAAGTCCTTGATTGCCGAGGAACACCGACTGTCGAAGTCGACGTTGTCACTTTAGGCGGTGTCCTTGGTCGAGCAGATGTGCCTGTGGGACGGTCAAGAGGAGGCCACGAGGCCTTTGAACTCCGAGACGGTGGGAAACGTTACGCGGGGTTAGGCGTTCTCAAAGCCGTGAAAAACGTCAACGACATAATTGCGTCAGAGTTGAAAGGTATGGACGTTAGGCGACAGATGGAAATCGACCATGCCATGATCAACCTCGATGGGACAGAAAAGAAGTCCAGACTTGGAGGAAACGCCATCGTCGGTGTCTCCTTAGCTGCAGCTAAGGCAGCTGCTACTGCATCAAAGCTGCCCCTTTACACTTATATTGGAGGTCCAAGAGCCCACATCTTACCAGTGCCCCTCCTTAATTACATCAACGGAGGAGAACTCGCTGCGACAAACCTCGACTTTCAAGAACACATCATCATGCCTGTAGGCGCTAAAACATTCTCAGAGGCCATGGCTATGGGGACAGAAGTCTACTTTTGTCTAGGAAAAATGCTGGCCAAAAAGTACGGTAAGTTCGTGTTAAACACTGCTGATGAGGGCGGATACACGCCACCTATAACGGATCCAAGGGAAGCCTTGGACGCTGAACTGGAGGCCATTGAGGAGTTGGGGTATGGAGATGACTTCGTTCTCGGCCTCGATGTCGCCGCGAATACCCTGTATGACAGAAAAAAGAACACTTACAGGCTGATGGGCAAGAACATATCTAGAGAAGCATTCATGGATTATCTAGAGGACCTCGCAAAAGAGTATAAGTTGGCGTCTATTGAAGACCCCCTTCAAGAAGAGGACTTCGCGGGATTTGCTGAATTAACGAGAATCTTAGATACGCAAATCGTTGGAGATGATCTCTTCGTCACGAATATAAAGCGATTGAAAAAGGGTATTGAGGTGGGAGCAGCTGACGCACTTTTATGGAAGGTTAATCAAGTTGGAACGCTGACTGAGGCATTAGACGCTGCTTACTGTGCATTTAGATACGGGTATGGCGTCCAAGTTTCAGAGCGATCAGGGCAGACAGAGGACACGTGGCTGGCAGACATGGTTGTTGCGTTGAATGCTGGACAGATTAAGACGGGAGCTCCCTGCAGGGGTGAGAGAACCGCTCAATACAATCGCCTCTTTCGAATTGAAGAAGAATTAGGGAAAGCAGCTAAGTACGCTGGACGCAATTTCAAGAAACCCTTTTAAATCCTCTTCAGGGATGACTCATAAACTCCCCTTTATCTCCTCAGATTGAGGGGAAAAAACTTTTCTCCTCGCATACCACCAGTGTTCAGAATCATCTTTTTTGTTTCTTCAGTTTGATATAATTTTGTCCTCTCAGCTGAGTAACCGTGACAATCTCTTCATCTTCAAGCCTTTTGATCAACCGCCACATGCTAGATTTGGGAATATCAAAGGCTTGTCTCAAGTCAGATTCAAAGATTCCATCCTTTTTTTCAGCGAGGAAACGAATAATTTCCTGTTGATCACTTCTCAACCAAGGATAACCCTTCAAAACTTCCTCAACATCGACTTTCCCTCCTCTCACCCTTCTCACAAGAAATAGACTTATGGCAATAATAATCACTGAACCCAAAACTAGTATAAGTAAATGAGTTGGGAAGGATTGTGTCTCTTCTTGAAGTTCGTAGGCTTTTTCTAAAGCTTCGTTGGCCAGTGTCTCGGCGCCCATGTAATTTCCAGTTGAGAAGGCAGTTTCAGCCGTCAGGAGTAAGGCTTCAGCAGCAGCTGTGTTTACACCACTTGCCTTAATATTATTGATTATCGCGGCTACTGTATCGAGGGTTTCCCTTGCTCTTTCCTTAGGAGTTATCGTTCCCACGACGTAGCTTATTGTCTGAAGATTGGAAGGCATGATTAAGATAGCTGGATCGAGAAACATTATTTCAAGGGGAATCTCACTCAAATCAAGTATAGTGGTGTTCTTGGGAAAGGTGACTTCGAAGGTTATAGGCGCATCTATCGTCATAGCCCAGATGCCAGATGTCTTATTGGTCAAGTCGAGGGCGTCCCACTCAAGTCTAATGCTCCTTGCTCCCAGACTGTCGACGACGATTATTGGTGCATCAAGGGAATAATCGAGGAAAGTGCCGTTCTCGTCAAAAACGATAAGGTTCTCGTACATTAGACC
The DNA here is from genome assembly GCA_036446055.1 of Bathyarchaeia archaeon. Taxonomy (GTDB): domain Archaea; phylum Thermoproteota; class Bathyarchaeia; order RBG-16-48-13; genus DAOVBJ01. The sequence continues at coordinate 7,930 of JAZFSF010000281.1, forward strand.
AAATAAAGTCACATTTACGCTTGGAACAATTTGACCCACGGCTAAAGTGTAGGAAACATGGATGATTCCATCACTATAAACCATTAGAGAAAGAGTGGTGGGGGTCGAAGTTACTTGAGAAAAAACCTGACACGGTATAGAAATTAGTATTGTCAAAAGAAATAGCATCGTAAAAACTGTTGTTCTAAACACGAACTTCATTTAGGATAAGTAACCTCGAACTACAAAATTAGTTCTCATCCTATAAAACATTCACGCACGCTGTAAAAAACGTCTTTTC
>JAZFSF010000282.1:0-2073 GCA_036446055.1 Bathyarchaeia archaeon
AACAGTGTATTATCATCTGTTATTTCAAAAACCATGGTAACAGGATTTCCTCTAATCAGAGTTCGTATTTTCTTTTTTCCCCTATTTGTTCAATCTAAAATGCTTGAAAGCTATCAATAGGTACTGCTCGAAATTCAATAATATCACTGATTAACGATTCTAACAGGAGCGTGACTTCTATTATATAGTAGCTAGCTCTCTATTTTTTGTTTTTCAATTATTGTGGGATACCTTTTGTATCTGTTTTAGCTAATTGTGTTTGCTAACTTTATTTCTAATACTACGAGGGTATCTTTTCATTTAATACGTGGTGAAGTAGCTAGCTTATTAGAGAGAAGAGGGAAAGAAGAAGAATGAGTCACATCGGTGTATGAAATGAAGGAGGGAATGGTCTACGGCAATAAACTACTCTTTCTGAGGCTTTCCAACAGCAAGAGGGACGTTGATGCACCCATCCAAATCGTAGACGCTAACTTTAGAGGATTGCTTATCGTAAGTGAATTAGTTGTAGGAGAGTAGGGTTTGTCTGAGAAAAAACGTTTTGAATTCGAGGATCATATAGCAGATATTATCGTGATTGCTTATGGGGATTCGTTGGAGGAGGCGTTTGAAAACGCGGCCTTGGCCTTATTTGAGGTGATGACGGATACATCAACGGTTGAACCAAGGAAGGAAGACGTTTTCGAGGTTGAAGGCTTCGACGAGTTATCTCTGCTGTATTCGTGGATTGAATCGTTTATCATAGCCTTTGATGTGGACTTGAAACTTTACTCAACGTTCAAGATTGAAAAAATCGAAAAAACTCAGGATGGATTCAAACTGAGGGGTAAGGCTTGGGGAGAGACTTTCAACAGGACTAAACATCCTTCGCGATCAGAAGTCAAAGCCATCACTTATCACGAAATGGAAATAATCAGAAAGAAAGTCGTACAACTTCGTTTCATCTTGGACCTTTGATGAAGGGGACAATATATACCCCGGAAGAAACAAGCGTATAACATCGTAGAAAATCGATGGTGCCTGTGTCTCTTATATGTACTAGTAAAAACTGAAGTAAAGACGTATAATGCATAACAAGATTTTATTGGCTGGCGTCTAGGGCCTTATAGAACCGTTGATAGGCTGTAGAGAACTCTGGGTCCTGAGATATGGATGCCGTCGTTTCCTGAAAGTGTTTGATGAAGCGGGGTTTATCATTTTGCACGACTGCTGAAGTCATTTCTTTGAGACTTGTTAGGACGGTGCTTAAGAGTTCTTTGAAGGCGGGGTTCTGGTTCTGAATGGCGTAGTAGAGGTTTGGGTCTTGGCTGAGAACGCTTTCAGCAAGCAACAATTGTAGGGTGAAGGTGGTACCCCCAAACTTCTTCACCTCTTGAATGTCGCTTCCAGATAACACCTTTGCAAACAGGATGTTGAGGAAATGGGGAAGCCCAAGGGTTAAGGCCATCATTTTATCGTGGACTTCGCCGCTCTTAAGCAAATGAACAACGCCTCCATCCTCTTTAAACATTTTCGCCATTTCTTCTACTATCTGGATATTCTCATAAACTGGTATCAGCAAGACTTGCTTTCCCTTCATGCTCGGTGCCCCAGGCCCGTAGAGGGGATGGACACTTAAAGCTCGAATGCCCATCTTTGCTGCCCTTTCCAATGCCTTGATTATATCGCCTTTTACTGATGCGAGATCGAATAATATAGCTCCTTTCTTCATGTGACTGACGATGTCGAGAATGCTGTTAGCAGACACCTCTATCGGCATCGAGACAACAACCATATCTGCATCGCGAACTGCTGTAACGTCGGATATGGCGTGATCCACGCCCAACTCTAGGGCAATTCTCGTGGTTTTCTCAGGAAAACGTCCTGAAATGACGACGTCGAAGCCTTTGTCCTGAAAGTAGTTGGCGAACCACTGACCCATACTGCCTGTACCACCAAGGATCGCGACCTTCACAACCATTCCTCCAGCAACGCCCCAATACGCTTCACACCTTCTTTAATATCCCTCTTATTCGTCCCCAAAGAAAGTCTGAAGTGTTCTGGATACTCACCAAACACCTCACCAGGCACAAC
>JAZFSF010000283.1:0-2387 GCA_036446055.1 Bathyarchaeia archaeon
TTTATGTCTTCTGCACCGACATCAGATGGGCCCACTACGAAGCGATTCAGGCCGACATTTTTGACCACATTCTGGCCGTCCTGCCGGAGTTCGACCTGCGTATCTTTCAAACCCTTTCAGGCAGCGACTTCCAGGCCGTCACCACCCGTTCTACTTCCCCCTAACCCGGATGATGAATAGGATTTCTTCGCTTCGCTCAGATGAAGGCGGCGTGACGAAGGGCTGAAACCCGCGTCAGAAGCGTGCCCGGGGAGGGACTCGAACCCTCACCAGGGAAACCCTCACAGGATTTTTAAGTCCTGGCTGGTCGTTATCGCTACTGCCGCGATTTTGTTGGGGCGACGCATCCCCTACCGGCCTTCATTCACCAACGCAAAACCGACAGAGTGGAACTCCAGTTCCAGTTTGCTACGACAGTGGGGAGACTCGCACATGTATGCCCAGGAAACCGGCTTGAGACGGCCCGGCGCCGTAGTCGCTTCCGTGTCTGATCTCGACCTTGAGGGGTAACTGCACGTAGAGGTCCAGGTACTCGATCTGGATCCCGCCCGAGACCTCTCTCTCGAAGGTCAGGTTGCCGAAGGAGGCGACGAAGCTTCCAAAATCCTGAAGGTTATTGACCTCCATCCAGATGGTCATCGAGAGGGCTTGGTCTTCGAAGTTCGTGTGCCAGCTATAGGTCTTCGATTTTGGGCCGTCGAAGATGCCCCTGATGTTTTGGAGGAAAGTTTCCACGTTGAGTCGCTCATCGTTTTGAAGCTTGGCAACGGCAAAGAGGTCCTTCACCAGTGTCTCGCGGTTGAGCACTGCCGTTAAGTTGGGGCCGAACTGAAAGGGAATCTCGTTCGGTTTGGCTTCCTTCACCACCTCGACGCCGACCTCCTGGTTGGCAGTCAGATAGACGGGAATCCGGAGTGCTGCCAGGGCCACGGAGTCCTTCACCCCGTCGGTGAAGTGCCACTTCATGGCGCGCCACCCAATAGTTCCGTAGCCGACGCTGTACTGATACAAGTCGGCCTCGGTCTTTACCTCTCCCTTCGAAAAGGGAATCGTGGTGTGAACCCATTGAATCCGATCGGTTGTGGATCGGTTCTTGATGGTGATGCTCGTGGTCCCGCCATAGGAGCTTTGTAGGCTCAGGAAAACGAAGGCGAAGAGAACTACCGCTGTCTTTCTCATGGTGATAACTCCTGTTCCCAGAATAAACTCGGTCGTCGGCACGCCGTGAACGGCTGTGGTGGCAACTGGAGGAGCGGCTGCGACACGGTCAGCCGGCTCGTATCCCCTAAATCATAGTAAATAGGTAAATAAGAAGTTGTTTTGTCGAGGCTAGTCTGTCCCAGAGGGGAATGTAGGTCAATAAGTGTTTTTTGAGCAGTTTGGGCTGAGCAAGAGGGTAGAGGATGTTTGTGAAGTGGACACTAAATAAATCTTGTAATCACCCAAGCAATAGCACTCATCATACCGCCCCAAACCACCGCTATCATCACTGTTCCCTTTAGCGCTTCTGCATATTCAATCCGACAAACAGCACGTACTACCCTTGCCTGTAGATCAACGGTTCTCGCAACACAAATAAACAACACAAACAGAACGGTAGGATTTTCCGTAATAACTCCAGTAAGTAAAAATGCGAGCATGATCGGGCAAATATATAAATGGCAGATATACAATTCGGAATACCTTGCGACGAGCAAATTACCTTTTACTTTTGAGGTATTTAAGGCCTTTTCCCACACGCTGGTATAGATAAGTAAAAGGATTAAGCCAATAACACCGAAACTAATACTGCCTAAAATGGACATAAACCCGAAATTCGCGGAATCGACAATGTAGAAACCTATTTGCGTAGATAGGACAGTAGCGACAAAGAAAGCTGAAACATCAACAATTCGAGAATCACTTTTAAGTGCTTCTTGAATGACTCGATCAGGAATAATCCAAGATAAAAGACCGCCCAACAACACGTTCTATCTTCCTTTCTAGTGTCACCTTCTATTTTACCTGCAGATCCTCAGGATTGCATCCGGCGTGGGAGGAGGTTGTATTTCATGTACCGACGCGAGCTGCTCGGAGATCTCGTGCGTCTTACTTATGAGGCCATCAACGTGAATAGAAATTTCCTTTTTCGGACCGATTGTATTGTCAGGGGAAAAAGTACTCAGGGAGAGATTCAAGTAGCCTCTAAGACCACGGTCACCCCCACCTCTACCCGACACCGTCTATAGGGGGCCACCCGTAACAATAGTCCCAACCTGTCGGAAAATTCAGCTTATCGTCTTCGATGATCATGCCTGTCGTTCTGTTGTTACTTTGATCACATGTCGGTAGGCACCAAGCTTGTCAGTTCCTCGAACTAGTTCAGGACGACATTGATTTGGCCTTGC
>JAZFSF010000284.1:0-7484 GCA_036446055.1 Bathyarchaeia archaeon
ACTTCAAAGGCGACCATCTTCGGGTTTTGACAGGTACTCTTGAACTCGCTCCACTTGTTGAAGATGACTTGGGGCGCTCTTTTGCGAGGCGAGGGTTTGGTTTGTTCAGTCTTCTCAACGACTTCGATGGTATTAGGTTCCCTTGTTTTGGTTTGTTTGAATGTTTGTTCAAGACGATGGGAGATTTCGTCCAACTGTTTCTCGTGGTCTTTGAGGGCGTTCATTATCAGGTCTAGGGCATCCATCTTCTCGCGATATCCAGAGTCAGACTCCAAACAGACCCACCTATTACGTTATACAGGGTACAATAGCTTTTATCTTATAAAGGAGTGCTAAAACAATATCCTAAATGCAATTATGAAGTTTAAACCTTAATCTGCTAACAATAAATCAAACCTGGAAGCTATGCCTTACACGATTTATCGAGAACAATACTATAATATTTTATGTACGTAATCTAAGAAATAAGTAGTGTTAGCTACGAACGTGTAAGTTGCATGGAAGTGTGGGGCTACTTTTTCTGGGGATTAGGCTTAAATATCGTCCTCACACCATAATTTTTGAGGGTGTTTTATGAAAATAACAAGTGTGGAACCTCTGGTTTCTGCGTCTCCCCGAGAATTCGTGTTTGCAAAGGTGTCGACTAGTACCGGCTTAGTGGGCTATGGAGAGGCTGCGGGTGATGGGGCTCCGAAGGTTCGGGCTGCGAGTATTGAGAGGATGGGTCGAGCTATCATTGGGATGGATCCAATGAACACAGATATGATTTATCAATCCTTGAATAGATGCTTTTTCTTTGGCTGGCCCCCCGAAGAGCTTATGCGATGCATTGGCGCTATTGATGGAGCTTTGCTCGATGTTAAAGGTAAGGCCCTTAATACGCCTGTATATAATCTTCTCGGAGGGAAGTATCGTGACCAGATCAAGTTGTATTGTCACATCTTTATACCTCGAGAGGAACGTGCAAAATCTGAGAAGGTGACGCCACAGATGCAGGCTGAAGGAGCGTTACGTCAAGTTAAACAGGGGTTTACAGTGGTTAAGTTCGACCCCTTCACCACGGTGTTCAACCAAGAAGTAGGAGTACAGATGAAAGGATTCGTAAATATTTTTCAAGGAATGAATTATCCTAGGAAGCTTGTTCCTAAGGCAATTGCGATGGTGGAAGCTGTAAGAGAGGCCGTTGGACCCGAGATAGGGATCTGTCTAGACTTCCACGGGCGGCTGGATGTGGAGTCTGCGATCAGGATAGGTCGACTCCTAGAGCCCTTTAACCTCTTCTTCTATGAGGAACCTCTCCCACCCGGCGACGACGAAGAACTCGCGTACGTCCGAAGTCGAGTAAATATACCTATCTGCTGTGGAGAACGTCGTTACACTCTTAGAGATTTCCGTCGTCTATTCGAACTACAGGCGACGGATATCATAATGCCTGACCACTCACGAAACGGAGGAATCACCCAAATAAAAAAGGTATCTGTACTCGCAGACACTTTTCGTATACCCGTTGCGCCTCATGTTGTATTTTCCAGTCCCTTAAACGCGGTTATAAGTGCCCATAATATGGCCTCAATTCCCAATTTTCTCATTCACGAAAACATGGGACCTCAAAGGATGAATCTATATGCTGACCTCATAACTCCTCAAGTGCTTCCAGAGAACGGATATCTTCAAGTCCCCACTAGACCCGGTTTGGGTGTAGAGTTAGTTGAAGATAACTTGGAAAAAGAAAGAAGTCTTTAACGTAAAAGACTAACTTTCCCAAAATCACGTCGCAGGGAAGTTAAAAGTGAAAAGGAAAAAACCGATTCAATGTGACTTCTTAGGGCCCGCATGATTATATCTCGACGTAATCAAAGAATACGGCAAACCCAACGAAAGGATCAGGTTTCAAAATAAGACAGGTGTAATCTCGCTTTACGTTACTAATAATATTCGCTTCGTAGCTGACTCTAAACATCTCAAAGAAGTCTCCATCACTCCCTTTTTTTTGTGACGGTGAGACTAGCCTCTCTTCTACAAATAGATATACGTAAACACATATGAAAATTAGCTAGTATTTTGCAGCACAGGGATATTTTCTTTTCATTTTCATAAAATTAAAGTAAGGATACAATCCACCTCTTCTTTTTATGAGGACAATACCTTTAGGGGAGTTGCAGATGTGGTATGCTGATAGAACTTGGCTTCACGCATACATGCCTCTAAACATGTTTCCTTCTATTGACCTGACTGCCCTTAGAACCACAGTTCATTGCCTCACTAAAAGCAACCCCAGCGCTAGACCACGTTATTTTCGTCACGGTATGCCTTCACCGATCATTCTAACTAAAAACATATATCTAAAATGTATGAATCTCTATACAGCTATCTAGATCCTGAAGCAATAAGTTACCCCTGATGGGGGGACATCATCATATGTTTAAAGACTCAAACATAATTATGTGGTTGTCTCGACGTGAAGAGAAAAAGGTTTTAGCGTTATGTAAATCCCACCTCGACAAAATAGTTGAAACCGTCGAAGAGATGAAGTGGGTTGTCCATTCCTTCTGCAACGAAGACTTCAACGCATTGGAAGAACACTATAAGAAGGCGTTTGACAACGAACGAGAAGCTGATGATATCAAACACCGTATTCTCCGTGACGTGTCATCTGGTCCGCTCCACCCCATCGATCGGGAAGAAGTCATCCGTCTCGTGTTGACGGCTGATGACATCGCTGAGAACGCCAAGTCAGCGGCGCGAAAGCTGCGGTTGGCGTCCACCAAGTGCCTCAACGACCAAATCAATACCGGCCTCCGTGAGATGGCTGATATGTGCGTCGAGATCGCTCATAGCGTACGTGTAGCGTTTGAGAAGTTGAATGTGAGCACCGACGCTGCTATCGAGGCCGCTAACCAGGTGGAGGCTTTGGAAGAGAGCATCGACGAGTTTCGCCTTGGTCTGTTGAAAGGGATTTTGAGTTGTAAGCAGCCGGTGGTGAGCATCATGAGCTTGGGGCCGTGGCTCATGCTCCTCAACGCCATCGAGAACATGGAAGATGTGTCAGATCGCTCGGAGGACGTGGCCGACGTCATACGCAGCATCGCTATACTGCGTTAATACGTTTCACTCGTTAGTTCAACCCCCATTTTATCCATCATAAGAAGGTCTTATTCTTGGATACAAATTCTGTTCTACTAATAATTGGTTTGGCACTATCATTCTTTATGGCATGGAACTTGGGAGCTAACGATGCGGCTTCGCCCTGCAGTATCCCTGTAGGTACAGGAGTGATATCTGTGAAGCGAGCTACAATTCTTTTTTCCATTTTTGCCGCAGTCGGTGCTATCACCCAAGGACACATGAACATTAAAACTATATCTCGAGGCATCGTTCCTCGAATCGATCCCATCGGCGCCATTACGATCAGCTTAGCTGCTTGTTTGTGGTCGGGGTTCTGTACCTGGAGAGGCATAGAGATATCCAATACATATACTGTTGTGGGCAGTGTAATAGGATACGCATTAGTTGATTACGGGTCCTTTCAATCTACCGTACTTGTTAACATACTCCAATCATGGGCGTTGTCCCCTATTTGCTCGATAGCATTATCCTACATCCTATGCAAACTGCTGCACAGAATAGGTAGTAACTTTTTAAACAATACAAGGGTTCAACGTGTTATTTCTCTTTCACTTATCATATCTCTCTGCTTTTCAGCCTACGGGTTTGGTGCGAATGACGTAGGGAGTGCCACAGGCGTCTATGTGGCAGTCACTCAAGACGTAGTAGGACTTCCCGACTTTACTGCCATGGTTCTCCTAGCAGCGTTTGGAGCGGTAGGAATCGCTGTCGGTGGGCTGACATGGGGGTACAAGGTCATCGAGACCGTGGCCTTTAAAATCGTGAGGATTGACGCTCTTTCTGGTTTGGCGGCTGAGATAACAAACGCACTCGTGGTATATCTGTTTATGACGATTCCCTACAACTACTTAGGATATGGCCTTCCCGTCTCAACATCCATAATAGGCGTAGGAGCCATAATCGGCACAGCCTTTGCCCGAGGGGAAGGAACAATCGACAAAAGAACCATAGGACGCCTAGTAGTCACGTGGATTTTTACCATACCCGTTACTGCACTCATGAGCGCGGTCTTATACAGTATCATACCCCGGTAAGCTATAAACAGGATATCTTGAAAGAGCGGTCTCATGACGACCAGCGGTCTATTCACTAAAAGTGGATGTAGACGGTTTGACGGGTAAAGCTAACTAGTGCAGTCTATGAATACATACCCGATTAGAAAATACAATTATTTTTAAAAAAAACATTTTAATCAATTTACATAAAAAAAGGATAGAGTGAGTGGTTCTGTAGTTATCGATTTAGTGTACTATCGTATTGGAACCACACACTTTTGTCTTATTTTGCTAGTATTTATCTTTGAGTGTGTATGATGGATGAAGAACGACGCCGCCTTTTTCGACTTCATACATCGATGTGTCTACTCCAACGCTTTCAGCCGTGTCCATTAAGCGCTTCCAGATTGCCTCGTCGAGAGGGATTCCGCTTTTGGTTCTTCGTTGTTCTGTATTGTATTCTGGTTCACCGGGTATCAGGATTTCATTGAAGCCTTTCGCTAGTTTTGAGGATTTAATGTCTGCTACCATGTCATCCATGCTTTTCTTGAATTCGTCTATTTCGGTAAATGCAGCGATGTCTATTGCTCCTAAAAACACGCCTGAAGGACGATGTCCATCAAAGTTATATGCTGCGATTAAGGGTCCAGTTAGTACGCTGAGGAACATAGATAATGCATATCCTTTGTATCCAAGTCCTGTCTGTCCTAAGGGTAGTTGTGCACCTTTCCTTGCTCCGAAGCTAGGATCTTGCGTTGGATTACCCTCATCGTCAATGAGCCATCCTGGAGGAACCTTCATACCTCTCTCCACTAGGATAGATAGTCTACCACCAGCAATAGGTCCTAATGAAAAGTCCATAACGAAGGGACTGCCCTGACCTGTTGGTATGGCAACACTTATGGGGTTGATGGGTAACTTGCGTTCTATGCCTCCCCATGGCGCTACAAAGACGCCTCCTGGTTGACTTGCTATGCCTATCATGCCTTGCTCCAGTGCCATCTCAGGCCATCTTCCCACTCGTCCAATGTGTCCTAGCCTGTGGATTCCTGTGAAAGCGATACCGATCTTCTTTGCCTTCTTGATCGTTAGTTCCATTGCTTGTCTGGCAATAGAGTACCCGAAGCCGCCAAAACCGTCTATGATGGTGATTGCAGGGGTCTCCCTTAAGATTACCATCTTTGCACCAGGCTTAGTTCTCCCTGCTTTAACGCCTCTTACATATCCTGGAACTTGTTGAATTCCATGGGAATCAACGCCTTTCATGTTTGCTCTGACTAGACAGTCCGTGACCCACGCCGCCTCATCTTTTGAAACTCCAGCTGCCTCGAAGACTCTACACCCGTAGTCCATTAACACTTCTTTTTTAACGGTTATCATATATAGATCTCACACTTGTTTTATTGAGTATTGACCTTTAAGCCTTCTACGCTTTATAAATATTTATCTCGCTTTGAATATGTGTCACTTTATTCTTTGACCTTGAAAACAATAGTCTTGTATTTGTATTGTGAAGATCTCTGTACAAGGTATGTTGGATGCAGTCAAATAATGTGGGGCTTCCAACAAAACTGGAAACGTACCTAACTAGTTAGCGCCTTGATGAAAGTGTCGGGGATTTCTAATTGTTCGTCGGAAATTGGCGGTGGAACGCGTATGTTCGGTCAAGTCAACTATAACGTTATTGAAGGATTTTTGTCAAGTCTAAGCTTCTTTTTCGTTGTGAGTTAGCTAGATAAACATTAATAGTGATTATGACCGAAGTAAACGGATGGTGTTCAAAATGGGTGCAGGTCAGCGATTCCTCATCCCGATTCCGCCTCAACCGGCCATAAGAAACGCTATGGCGAAAGTAGCGGAGAGAGAAGATCGGGGATTACCCATAATTGACTTCACCAGTGGGAACGTTGGAAAACTACCACATTACATGAGATTGTTCTCCAGAATGGAGATCGAAGTTAACAAGACGCTTCCTGACGAGCTGCAAGAACTTTCCTCCAGCATTAGTTTGGGTCTGAGTACCTCTTTCGATTCGAATCCATTGGCGTTAGCCTATTCTCCAGCTGGGGGAACGAATTCTATAAAGAGATGCGTGTCAAGGTACTTTCGAGACGTTCACGGCGTTCCACTGACTGATGAAGACATGGATCGAGTGATAGTCACCTCGGGAGGACAGCGATGCATCGCTGTATCCCTTCGATCCCTTAAACCCTCAACGAAGGTCTTTATGAATCGCTGGGATTACTCCGCAATCCAACCCATAGTGGAAGAACATGGCGGTGAGGTCATCCGACTTAACTGTAACGAGGACCTATCTCCAGATCTAACGGATCTGGAGGAGAAGGTGGAGGATGAAGCGGTCTTTTACCTAAGCATGCCCAACAATCCATCAGGCTACGTCTCAGCGAGAGATCTGGAAAACATTGCATCTCTCATGACGAGTAAAGGCGGCGGTGTCATTTGGGACGCCCCATACGTCTTCACCATTTTAAAACTAGGGAAAAATAAGGCTGAATTTGACAAACGCTTCGGCGAAACGATGATTACGGCGTTTCAGAGGACTTCAAAACTATACTATGATAAGATCTGTATTCTGTCAAGTCTCTCCAAAACTTGCCTCTTAGCAGGTTTAAGAGTCGGATTCGCGACAGCCAGTACCCATTGGATAAAAAACATGAGCTCCCTGATTGGAAGAGAGGACCTGAGTAGTCCAACACCCTCATTCATCATCGGTGAATCCGTGCTGCAAAGGTTTCTGGAGGATCAGTCCATAAACCATTGGCTCTGTAAGATCTTAGCAAAACGACTGACTCTTTTAATGGAAGAAAAACTACCCCTCATCCTACCTAAAAATGGGGTATTTGGCGCCCTCTACGCAATGGTGGACACAGGCAAAAAAGACGGCATCGCAGTCTCGGAAAGACTGTTAGAACAATCGGGCATCGCAGTAGTCCCTGGTGAACCCTTCTATGGTGGACCGGTAAACGCAATCAGGTTGTCCTTGGTCGCTACCCCGTGGATAAAGGGAGATGAAGAATGGGCGAAGAACGTTCAACGACTAAAGAAGGCCCTTTACACGATAGGTCTAATCTAACGTCACAGCTTATAACGACCATCAATGATGGAAAGATGCTTACTCTTCCACACGAATGCATTCACAATACCTTCTCTAACGTACTAAAGTGTGACAAGCGTATTCCCTAAATTTTTATCTCCAACATGATACGCCAAAAAAACTTGTATTTTGAACGACGATTATCTTGTTGACTGCTGGAAGACCGCTGTTTAACCGAGTAATTTTTTCAAGGATGAAGAGGGCAAGTATTATTGGAGATAGCTCATACCGTTGTGAGTTAACATATC
>JAZFSF010000285.1:0-2317 GCA_036446055.1 Bathyarchaeia archaeon
AATCAACCGCCACTCCGTCAAGTCAAGTTTGGGAACATCATCAACGATGGCAGTGTGGTCAATACCCCACCTCATAACCTTATCTATTGCCTTCTGACCAGGAGGCAATTGTCGAGTTTCTTTTTCCTTTTTAATTTCTCGTTCAAACATGATTTGAACCACACCGTATTGTGAATGTCTACAACTTACCATTAATATTACATAATACCTCTAGTTTTCGCTTCTTTTTTACGCGAGAATACGTTTACTTCTAGACAGGAGGTTACCTCAATCGCTTCAAAAATTCAGTTGACAATCTGCATTTACTCCATCAACATCTAAATTCGTTATATACTATCTCAACGTTTCTTGATGGTTGATGTTGAAGATGATGGAATCGTTGTCTTATCAAGGGATAGTATCCCTTTTCTTTTGGTTACTACGTAAAAAATTGTTTATGCTAAGTAGATTTTGGGTTCTTTTCAAAGGTTTTTCTAATCCTCTTTTTCTACGCGCACCAAACCTATCCTGAGCTTTTCCCCCGCCAGGTCAAATTTCTCTTCAAAAGCGTTTGCTGGTGACTCAGTTGGATACAAAGCTGTAGACAAGGTTTCAGCCATTATGTATGACTTATAGGCCTGAAAGACGGAGGCGAGTTTCGATCCCACAACGTAGTAGAGTTCAATCTCATCAGAGATCCTGAAATCAGCGTTTTTCCGTTGATTTTGAATTCGACGGACTATGTCTCTTGCTAAACCCTCCAGTTCTAGCTCCTTATTTAACACGATTTTGATGCCGACCATAAGTCCCTGGTCCTCGGCCACAACCCAACCCTCCTTTGCTTCAGAGCCCACTTCCACCTCCTCTGGGAATAGGGTAACTACCTGGTTTTCCACTTCTATATCCACTTCGAAGCCCTTCATAAACGATGAGGCTACGGTTTTTACGTCCATACTTGTCAACGCAGCTTGAAGTTTAGGAAAAAGTGAACCGTACTTCTTACCAAGCATTTTAGGTAGCAAACTCACGGTATACGTTACAAGTTCATCTTCTTGACTGGTAAGGGTAACCTTTTTCACATTCAATTCTGCCCCAATCAATCCCTTTAATCGCTGAAGCCGCTTCACCAATTCCGTCTCTCCCACGATCTTGGCTTCAGCTAAGGGCTGACGAAGCTTTATTCTTGACTTATTCCGAGCGGAGCGTCCCAATTTGCTGGTCATGATCACAGCGTCCATTTCACTCATCAAAGTTTCATCTATCATGGAAGCATCTGCCACCGGCCAATCGTTGTGGTGAATGCTCTCATGAGCGTCAGGGTTCACGCGGCGAACCAGATTTTGATAGCACTCCTCTGTGATGAAAGGTAAGAAAGGTGCTAAAAGCTTGATGAGGCTGATGAAACAAGTGTATAGGGTGGTGTAAGCGGCTTTTTTGTCTTCATCGGACTCGCTCTTCCAAAATCTTCTTCGGGACCGACGAATGTACCACGTTGAAAGTTGATCGACAAACCTTTGCAGAACCAGGGTTGCGTTATAGGCGTCGTAATCTTCCAATAAGTTCGTTACGTCTTGAATGAGGACGTGAAGTTTAGACATCATCCAACGATCCAGTGGGGAACGAGAGTTCGTTGTGTCCCCAGGTGTCCACTCGTCGAGGTTGGCGTAAGTCACGAGGAAGCTGTAAATGTTCCAGATCGGAATGAGAAACCGCCTCTTCACTGCGACACCTCTTGTGTAGCCAAACATCAGATTGGTTTCAGCTTTGTTCGCACAGTACATCCATCGCATAACGTCTGCGCCCATGTTCTCTACGGCGTCATCGAACCAAATTGCGTTGCCCCAGGACTTATGCATCTCTCTCCCGTCTTCAGCTAACACCAACCCATGACCTACGCATGTTGAGCATGGTGGTTCTCGCTCCATGATTGTGCTCATGGTCAGTAGGGAATAGAACCAGTTTCTGAATTGTCCTTGTAAAGACTCACAAATTAAATCGGCTGGAAACCACTTTTTCCAGTAGTCCCGGTTGGAACGATAGTCAAGAGTGGAATAAGCTACGATGCCTGCGTCGAGCCATGGAGTACCCACATCTTTTATCCGAGACATGGGGACGCTACACTTGGGACAGCTAATCTTTACAGCGTCAATCCAAGGGCGATGGGGAGTGTGCCCCTCGAATGCCTCCCAACCCTCAACGGCTCTCTCTTCGAGTTCATCTTCTCCTCCTATGACATCGAAGGATCCGCAGTGTTTGCATTCCCATATTGGTAGGGCTAATCCCCAATACCTCTTCTTTGAGATCATCCAGTCATCCATGTTTTGCAGCCAATTCAATT
>JAZFSF010000286.1:0-4561 GCA_036446055.1 Bathyarchaeia archaeon
TCGTGGTGCATCCAGTTTTGAGGATCAGCCTGTACAGTAATCTAATAAGGTGTCTTTTCTCGAACTCCGTCTCTAGACCCATAGCCATTGCCGCAATTGAGTCAACCACTAGTCTTCTCGCCCTCAACGTGGTGATGGCCTCGAAGATCTGGTTCAAAGCGGACTGGACCTCCGTCTCACTGCCGATGCTGAGATCAAGGATCTCTATCAATCTCCTCCTGATCATTGGCTCGAAATCGATTCCGAACTTTTTCATATCCTGAATGAGCCTCTTCCTGGTCTCGGCGAAACATGCGTAGACTCCCGGCTCTTCATCCAGCGCCCCCCTGTAGATGAATCTTGAGGAAAGAATTGTTTTTCCAGCTCCCGGGTTTCCCGCCAGCAAGATCATACTGTTTCTGAGAAATCCACCATCTAGTAGAGTGTCAAGTTTGTCGTTACCTGTTGAAATTCTTTCTTCACTCATCATCGTCTAGCTCCATGCGAATAATAGGTGACCTGAGTACCGTTGGTAGTGCCTCTGCTCTTTTCAGTTCCATGATGATGAGGTTTCTCATCCACTCACTGACATTGAGCCCCTCCCTCTGAGCCATCTGGACCACAATATCCCGGATTCTTGGGGTAACACGCGTCGCTAGAAGCATGTTCTTCGGGGTTCCCGTCTTCTGAGGCATTTCTATCATCCTTGAATAGTTCTTGTATGATTTAAATAATCTCCCAAACAATTCAAATCCTACACCCAAAAAGTTAACTAATATTGTATATAAAAATATTCGTAATTCATTAATATGAATAAATTAGGCAGAATGACACTTTACAATAAATAATTAAAGTTTCCTCCCAGATAGTCAGTGGGATTCTGTGAAGCGCTTTAATGCATCAGACAAATAGTCCTCAAAACTCCTCATCCTATCCCGCTTATATCTTTGATTGATCTTTAAATACAGGCGTTTAAGAACCAAGTCCTGGATACCTTTCGCGCTGTCCCCGAATAGGTCCTCAAGCTCCGAGCTGAAAATCCAAGGCTCATCCAAGATGCGCTCCTGGTTAAAATCTGAGTAGAGTTCAAGAAAGTCAAGAACAACTTTGCTGAAACTGAGGACGTCCTCAATGCTCTCTATCAAGTGGACCTTGAACTCTTCTTTTTTATTGTTGTACATGTTCACGTTCAGGTCTACCTGTTCGGTTTGCATCATTCTCACCTAAGCTGTGTAATCCAGCTTCGCTGAGTCGAGCTCCCTGACCCTGTTCTGGATATTCTCTGCAATGAGCTTGATCAAATCGTCGGGATCAAATGGTTTTGTCAGGTACGCATCAGCCCTCTGGTTAACTGCCTGAATGGCGGAAAACGCGTCTGGGTAACCAGTCAAGACCAGTTTCTTCATTCGGGGCGCAATTTTATTGATTTTAACAAGCAGATCTGTGCCAGTCATGTCCGGTAAACGGACATCAAGCAAAGCTATGTGGAAAAACTCCTTTCTTACCTTGGCCTCCGCCTCTGCCCCAGTTCTGGCCGTATCCGTATAATATCCCTCATTCTCCAGAATGCTGACCAGGGATTCCTGAAGTAACGGGTCATCGTCCACGATGAGGATTTTTTCTTTGTTGTTCACTGTCTTTCCCTGTTCTTTGCGCGAATAACATCAAGAGACAATTAAAGGATGATTGATCATTAATCGAGTTTTGAATACTTGATTATACATTATCTTATCCTTCCATCTGCTGGCTCAATTGCCTGTTGTTGAAAAAACTTTAAATTTCTCCAATTTAACAGAATAACTTGGACTAAGAATCTTCTGGTGTTAGCCTATTGACATCTAGTGAATTATGTTACCAAAAATGCCGGGACTTTAAATGCACTAAAAGATCCCTAACTTATCGAGGAAAAACTGCTTGGTGCAGCTGGACGAGTGAGCCATGCAATCCCAAGGGCTGTACCTATGCCCTATGCCATAAACGTCAGCTGCTGGAAAGTGGAATCTGCGGGCTAACAGTCAAGCGAAAAACCAGTGACAGGTCACGTCCTGAGGACATGTTCCAAGACGAGATACAGGTACGAGGCAAGCTCGCAAAGAAGACCGGTGAAAAGTCTATATTTTAATCCCCTGGTTGACCTTCTTGAAAAACACAATAAAATCCAATCTTTCAGGTATTATCCCTGATGAACTACTGCCCATGGTACCGACAAGCTTCGATATACTTGGATCAAAAGGCGACGCTGTTGCAATTATCGAGATCCCCGATGAGTTAGAGGAGTACGAGACCCAGATAGGGGAGGCGATCCGGCACGTACACCGCAACGTGAAAAGCGTGCTCGGGAAAAAATCCGAGAGACAGGGGGAGTTTAGGCTCAGGGACATGAAGCTACTGGTGGGCGATGAGGACACTGAGATCATCCACAAGGAGTCAGGGTGCAGGTTCAAGCTAGACCCGCGTGTGACCTACTTCTCTGTCAGGGAAAGCACCGAGAGGGAGCGAATCATCAACCAGATAACTGGCCCTGAGGACGTGCTGGTTCTGTTTGGTGGCATCGGGCCTTTCCCAATATGTATCGCAAAAAAGAGGCCAGAAGTCACGGCTACTTCCATTGAGCTAAATCCCGATGCACACAGGTACTGTCTGGAGAATATCCGGCTGAACAAGCTTGAGGAGAGGGTCTCGGCGATACTGGGGGATGTCAGGGAGGTAGCCCCCGCCCTCGGGAGGCAGTTCGATAGGGTCTTGACCCCTCTCCCCAAGGGGGCATACCTTTTTCTGGACGTAATTGTGCCTGCCGTCAAACCAGGCGGGATTCTACATCATTATCACTGGGCATCCGACCAAGACCCATACTCTGAGGCTTACAGGCTCGTTGACGAGGCCGCCGCGAAGTATGGGAGAAAGACCGAGTTCCTCGGCGGTGTGAAAGTGGCAAAGTACAGTCCGGGGGTCTTAAAGGTCAGGATAGACGTACGAATCTACTGATCGGACACGAATACTTTTGGTCTTGAGATGATGTTTATCTCCTTTCCGCAGTCAGGGCAGTGCTCCCCCAGGAAGTATAGCTTGTTCCCGCAGAACCTGCAGTATTTTATCTGATTTGTCCTCCGTTTCTTCAGCGTACCCCCACACTGGCTGCAGAACAGTGAGTCAAAGGGCATAAGCTGTTTGCATCTCCTGCAGACCTTTTCATATCCGGCCCTCTTATCGGGGGACACAACCACTGTATCAACGAGGGGCTCTATTGGTTCGACATTGATCTCATCAGGGATAATGCCTATTCCCCCACCGACGAGTGCCCCCGTAAACACCCCCGGTAAAAGGGTAAGTGTTACGTTTGAGATGAACTCACTGAAAATGGGGACAGTTGCCCCGGATGTTTCTATTATCAGATTCGACTTGAAGAACCCGTATCCCGCAAGGAAGGAGATCGCGCCCACCAGCGATGCCGCGCCCATGCTGATGTAGACGTACTGGCACCGTCCTTTGATGAGTTCAGTGATGAAACCTGATACCGCTGCTCCAAGCAAGGCGCAAGATAAGAGCATAATATAATAGTTCGCACCTGTTGGCATGAACTTTAGAAACGTATTCACGAGGGCTAATATTCCCACAAGTGTGAAACCAGAGAATGGCACTATCCATAACAAAGGATGATCTATTTCATCGATGGTGCCCACTAGTTCTCCCCCACCACATATGTGAAACAGGACAGTGTTTGGGTTATGTTGACCGACATTCATTAAAAAGTATAATATTATATGTTAATGGGGGTTGTTTTTACATATTTATCACTCTCAATGCATGATGGCGTTAACATAATAATGTAAAATTTCTTCTAATAAATATTGAAAATTGATTTATTTGATAAACCAGTCATGTTTTATGGTTAATAATATAAAATAGGTTTAGTTCTCTTCCTCTGATTTCTCGTCGTCTTCATCGAAGTTGAACTCGCTGTCGAGATCGAGAGGGGTGTCGAGGGGAACTGGTGGAGGGGTCGTGGCCATTGTGTAACCGATCCATAGAACTATGAAGAGGATCATGTACACCGCGGCTATAACCGGCAGCCTGATCGCCCACTCACTGTACTGGACGAGCCATGCGAACATGGTGCCGAATAGTCCTGGGAAAAGCCATACGAAGTAAGTCGCCATGACTGCCAGCGTTATGATCATAATTGTATATCCGAGGGATTTATCATCCAAGTTGATTCACTGCGTATCTATACTTTGATTTCTGTTTTATTGTTTCTTGTTGAATCTTCTCATTTGACTATCTTTTATTGCGCGCGCGCGTAGTTATAGTTAGTTCTTAGAATACATTAAGCGTATTCCCTTATCTCGATCATGCAAGTCACAAAATTAAGTGCAATGTCTGGCTCATCAAACGTAATTTTAATAGTAACTGAAGCATCGGTTCCAGTATATATAGACAATGTCTCCCTCAATTGGGATGGTTGGAGAAGCAGGACCCCAACCAGATCCAATGTCCTCTTGTATTATTGTTCCACCAGGTGATGTCAGGACATTATTACTTCCGTCTAATGGCATAACCCGAACTTCAACATTAAAGAGACCTC
>JAZFSF010000287.1:0-5361 GCA_036446055.1 Bathyarchaeia archaeon
AGGCGTTAGCCAATAGTCCTGCCATTTAGCTTCGACCCTCTCTGGGTTATATCGTTTAGGCAGGGAAGCCTTTTTTGTTACGTCTCCGTTTCTCCGTTCCACCGTCATCGCGCATCAACAGATAAAATTTTTTCTGAAATTTATGAATTAGGGAAGACCACACCCATATTAACCTTAGCACCCCCCCCCCAATCAAAGGATGTTACACTCCTTTGTCTGCCACGGTCGACACCCACGGCGGACTCCAACACATGAGACTATAGGGGATAGAGTTCTACGACGATAGATGAGGGAGGACAAGCAAATAAGAATAGTTAACGTGAAGTAAAGAGGATTAGGAAGTGACGGGATAGAGAGGTTTCTCGCCTTTCAACACGCGAATTGTGTTTTCAACGGCAGCCGATACGACGCGTTCGTTGCATTCTCGGGTTCCAGCTCCAAGATGCGGTGTGAGTACGACGTTATCCAGTGTGAGTAGGGGGCTGTCTGGGTGGATGGGCTCATTCTCATACACATCCAAACCTGCACAAGCGATCCATCCTTCTGTTAAGGCCTTGATGAGGGCTGTCTCGCTCACCACGGGGCCTCTTGACGTATTTATCAGGATAGCACTCGACTTCATGGTCTTGAGCTCCTTTTCGCTAATTAGTCCCCGCGTCTTTTCGGTTAAGGGGGAATGGATGGAAACAAAGTCAGCTTGAGATAAAAGCACATCCAAAGGAAGGAATTGTATGTCAAGCTCTTTTTCGAGGGCTTTATTCCGAACGATGTCATGGTATAACAACGTCATGTCAAAGCTTTGTGCCCGCCTAGCCAAGAGGGAGCCTACGCGTCCTAAGCCAACGATTCCCAAGGTTTTCCCAAAAAAGTCTACACCGGTGAATTTTACACGTTCCTCCCTTACCTTCCACTTCCCACCCTTGACGTAGGCATCAGCCTTAGAAATGTTCCTCGCGACAGCAAAAAGAAGACCAAAAACTAGTTCTACCACAGTCTCCGTTAGGACAGGAGCGTTAGTGACGGTTATGTTCCGCTCAACAGCAGTTTTGACGTCAACGCGGTCATAGCCCACACCGAGCCGTGAAACGACCTTAAGCTTCTCAGCCTTAGCTATTACCTCACGGTCAAAGGGGATGTTTGACGTGATGATGGCACCTTCATAATCCCCGATTATCTGCAGCAGTTCGTTTTTATGCGAGAAAGTGGAAGAATTCACCACATCCACATCGGCTATTTCCTGTAGACGTCTCAACGCTTCCCCGTGGACTTGACCTACTGATTCAACGGTTATTAGGACCCTTGGCTTCCTTATTGAAGACATATTATATTCCTCTCTAAATCTATCAATTTGAAGCTCTTTATTGAACTTTTTATTGAGCCCCTTCTAAACCCTTCATAGGTACTCTGAGAAGAGTGGATAAGACAATCGGATGGAACTTCAAAAGGGCTAGTTTAACTGCCTTGGAGGAGGATGCACTCCAAACCACGACGATATACAAGAAGACTCTCAACATCGAATCACAATTTAAAGTCCAGCTAGCTAACCCATTATAATGTTCTAAATGGACGCAATAAAGACGACTAAAAGCTGAAGGGTCAAACGAGCCCAAAAACATTCCAGTCAATCAAGAATCAGAAAACTTATAGAATCTGGAAAGTAAATAATAAGAAAATGATGCTTCCCCTGAAAACGGTGATTTTTGATTCTGAGATTAAGTAATGGTGTAAGTTACCGTATTCTGGTCATCCCCATTTTGTTGATCTAACTCGGGTAAACAGAAGACCTGTCCACAAGAGAAGCTTCACCTAGGAAAGATACTGGGTTCCCCCTGCTTTCCTATAACCATTCCCTTCAGCTTTATGCGAAAACAACGAAAAATGAAGATAAAATATCCGGATTGGAACTACGAACAAGCCAGATGAACAAGATACTGACAAAAATCAGTCACGAGGAGTTTGAGGAAAGAAGCTTACTCTTTTACATAGAGATAGGGAAGCGATTTCATGGTTTTGGAGACGCCTTAAGCGAGTGGAGTCTATGTCTTTAAAATCTTCGAAATGGTAAATCTGAATCTTGAACTTGAATTCTTGAGACGAAGAAAATTGGGGTCAGCGTATATGTTGTTGTAAAATGTTAATAGTTATGCTTTTATTAGTAGAGGATGAATAGATTGTTGAAAGTTAAAACAGCTGTAACGGTAGATAGCGGTTAAGAAACAAAGTTTACTTGAATAGTGATTTAATCATTACCGCTTAAAGTATTTTTCTTGTAGGGGACAGATTTGCCTCGAAATAAACAAAAAAAGAGAAAGACGAGTCCAGACATTTTCGGTGCAGCGTCCGCGCCTCTTCGTTTTCAAATCCTCAAGCTTCTCCACGTCCATAACTCCCTTGGCTACAGTGAAATCATGAGTCAAATGGGATTAAACCCGGGTCGAGACGCGGGGAAATTCGCTTATCACCTGAGAACCTTGTTGAAAGCGGGGTTGTCGGAGGTGGATAAAGACTCGAAGAAGTACCGCCTTACAGCCTTAGGCAACACGATGATCGGGTTTTCTCAGGAAGTTGAAGAGCATATCTTGCGGGAGGAGGGGAAACTACTTGTCCGCACATCTCGTTTCGCTATGGAGGAGTTTGACAGAGAAAAGATTGCTCAAGCCCTCAACAGGGAAGCGGGAATTCCGTTGGACCTCGCAAAGAGAATTGCGGAGGAAACGGAGGAACGACTTCTCAAGCTAGACTCGCTGCATCTTACCGCGCCATTAATACGAGAATTCGTGAACGCTATCCTCGTGGAAAAGGGCCTTCAAGAGTACAGGCGCAAGCATACCCGCTTAGGACTGCCTGTATACGACGTTACAACCCTTTTTGAGAATTCAGAAGCCGTGTCCACGAATGTGGAAGATATTCGTTATTTGACGGGAAAAAGCGTGATGCGGGATTATGTCTTTCTAAATGTTTTACCTCGAAAAGTGGCAGACGCTCACCTCTCGGGCAATATTCATGTGAACAAAGCTGAGTCTTGGATCATTAAGCCCGACGAAGTACAGCATGATTTACGGGTTTTTCTCAAGAATGGGTTCAACTTCAACCAAGACAACTCGCTTATGATGACGATTGATCCTCCTAAAACCTTTGAAGCCGCTCTCACGCTGACTGAGGCGATGATTCACGCGTCCCGAACAGAGGTGGTGAATGAACAGGGAGTCTGCCACTTTAATGTTTTTTTGGCGCCATTTGTTAAGGGCATGTTTCTTGAAGATTTAAGACGCATATTAAAGCAATTTGTATTCAGTGTGAGTTACCTCTCAAATGGAAGGCGGGGGTTCCCAGCGGTTTCCCTCGGTCTCGACTTTACAATTCCACCCCATCTGCAGAACGTTAAGGTCATAGGAGAGAATGGTAAAAGCCTTGGCGTTTATGACGATTATTTTGAAGAATCCCTAAAGATCCTCGTTGCACTCCTCGATGTGTTGTTTGAAGATGATGTTCATCGGCCCATACTAAATCCCCGCTTAGCCCTTAATTTATCTGAAGAGACATTGAATTCAAAAGAAGTGGAAACTCCCCTCGTGAAGGCTCATGAGTTGGCAGCAAAATGGGGCATACCCCACTTTATCAACTCGTCGTTAAAAGAGCAGGAGAAGGCATCCTACTTCGTAAACGGAAATCGTCTCGCATCAGATTGGACGGGAGACTGGGAGCTTGATACCTTGAGAACGGGGAGTCTAGGCACTATCGCGGTGAACCTCCCTCGACTGGCTCTCGAGTTCCCCGGAGATGATCGAAAGTTTCTCAGAGGGTTAAGTAACTACTTGAAGATATCAGTAACCGCATTAAAGGGAAAGAATAAAGCAATTAAAAAACGGTTAAACCAAGCTCTTCTACCCCTCTTATCCCAAGAAATTGCAAATGAATCATACCTTCGACTGGAAAACACGCCCTTCAACATAAGCGTAGTCGGGTTAAACGAAGCGACAAAAATACAAACTGATAAACAACTATATGAAGATGCTAGAGCTGTGGACTACGCCGCTAAGATTCTTGGTCACATGGCTTTAGAGGCGAAGAAGCTTTCGTGGAAGTCTGGTTTCCGCATTGGACTCTCCCAAAGCGTCAATAACGAGGCATCCACGCGTTTCGCTGAACTCGATGTGAAAAAACATGGATGGAAGAATGTCTTCACTCAAGGAAACGAGAATTCTCCTTACTACACGGCTACTGGCGTTGTGCCTTTGGAAGCAGATATTTCCTTGGAGGATCGTTTGAGAATTGATGGCAGTTTCCACAAACACCTGAATGGAGGCCATTTATCCCTCATTGAACTTGAAGAGCCGGAACGGAGTCCAGAAGCTTTACTAAAGATAAGTCGACACATCTGTCAAACAAGCATTGGAGCCTTCGCTTACACGAGAAGCTATGGTTACTGTCTAAACTGTAAAAAATCATTTGGTGGACTTCAAAAGAAGTGCCCTGAATGTAAGACGGTGAAAAACTTTCTAGGGTACAGTCGACTTTCCTCTTATTACTTACCAGTTAAACATTGGCCGCCAGCCCAACAAACGAGAAGAGCGCAACGTAAAAAATATATTATTTGATATTCTCCTCTGCCCCTTGTCAATCGTTTTTAAAATTCCAAGTATGCGAATTCATCTATGATATAAGCCCGAGTAAAAGCTCCCGTCTTCAGAAAATCGAAGGCTTCAGCTGGGAGACTGGAGACCATTGGTATTTCCCCATAAATTGCTCCTGAAATCGTAATTAACTCCGTTCTCTCCGTGACTATGAGTTTTGGCGCAAAACCGTATCTTGCTAAACCATAAAGGACGTTTGAACCGACGGTACTTCCTCGTCCTTCGGAGAAGACGAAGATTTTATCCGCGATATTTTCTCCCAGTATATCAAGATCAGCACCGACCACCTCTCCTGTTTTCTGATCGATATCTCCGAAGAACGAGATTTTCATTCTCGTCACTAAAAGTTCTCCTTTTATCTGCCCTTCCCAGCCTTGGATGACCTTTGTCTTAAACCTCAAACATGTTCCTCCATTTTGACGAACAACTATATTTGTAAACTCTATAGATTTATTTAATGATTGAGTTAGGTGGGGAATGGGAAGAGTCGCCTAATAGACCAATATGACACATGCATCGGATTGGCGAAAGAGAAGTATCTATCATAAGACTTGTAAAAAGATTGGAGATCCAGGCATCGTCTGAAGTCAGTCGAAGTGAAAGAGAAGCAGGATTTTTAGCAGACTTCTAGCTCGCGAGGCAAACATTCAAGCGCAGATTTGACTTCACCAACTTTGTCAAACCGTCTACAACAGCGGTAGCCGACACAATATCAATCCTACGAGAT
>JAZFSF010000288.1:0-9910 GCA_036446055.1 Bathyarchaeia archaeon
TGAAGTCTTAGCGACTAGCGGGAAGCAACTGTCAAAACTAATCGAGGAATTACCAAAGTACGCCATCGTCAAAGAACGAATTGAATGCCCAAACGACAAGAAACCACAGGTAGTAGCGAAGATGTTACAGCAAACGGAGGGGATGAATCGTCTCACCATCGACGGGGTTAAGGTTTTCTTCGACGACGGCTCTGTATTGATTCGTCCTTCAGGAACCGAAGCCATCTATCGTGTCACCGCCGAGGCACAAGGAGAAGAGCGAGCTAGAGAGATAGCAGATTGGGGCATCGCGTTGGTGACTGAGGCACTTTAACCCACGACTAAAACAGGATCGACGCGGTGTTTCCTGAGATTAATTATTACCTATGTCGGTGCATAGGAAACGAGAGATGTATTCTCCTAAGACTTCAACGGTGTCTGATAATTCGTAAACTAGAGTGAAGAAGAAAAGGTTTTACGTTCTCGCGTGATTATTAAGGGTGTTTGGTGGCTTCATGATAGTTTGGTTGGATATATTAACCCCAAAACAAGTGTATTTCTTCGGTGAGTTAGGTCGACGGCTTGAGGCTAGGGGTCATAGCGTTTTTCGCACAACAAGACACTACAGAGAGGTTGACGAGCTCCTAAGCCGGCGGAGTATTAACGCAACCTCGGTTGGTCGACATGGAGGGGCGTCCCTCGAAGGAAAGCTAGCGGCAAGTGCCGAACGAATTGGTCAATTATCAAAGGTCATCAATAAATTAAAGCCAGACATATCTGTTGCCTTCGCTTCTCCCGAGGCCGCCCGCGTCTCCTTCGGCCTAGCCATTCCCCACTACACCGTCAACGACTCTCCTCACTCTACGGCGGTAGCCCGTTTAACCATTCCCCTCGCTGCAAAACTCTTTTCTCCAGCAATCATATCCAAAAGGGTGTGGAAGCGGTTTGGGGCAAGCCCAGAGATGATTGTTCAATACAACGCTTTGGACCCTATCGGGTGGCTTCGAACCTTCATACCAAACCCTAGCGTTCTTTCCGAGTTAAATCTTGACGTCTCTGAGCCGATGGTGGTTTTCCGAGTGGAGGAGGCCTTTGCCTCATACCTTCTAGGTCACGTTTCAGAGCAAAAGTCCGTTACCATCCCCATTATCAACCAGGTTATCAATAATCACGAGAACCCCCCTCAAATCGTGGTGTTACCGCGATACGCAGAACAGATTCAAGTGTTACGAGCAGTCTTTCCCCGACAGGTTACCATTCCTCAAAACGTGATAGACGGTCCAAGTCTCCTCTTTTTCACATCAGTCTTCGTGGGAGCGGGAGGCACCATGACGGCTGAAGCCGCATTATTGGGGACACCCACAATTTCATGCTATCCTCGCGATCCAACCATCGTGGAAAAATATCTCATAAAGAAAAAATTGGTTTACCGAGAAAACAAACCAGAAAAAGTGGCTAAAAAAATTCAACAAATCCTAGCCAACTTAGACGACGTGAGAAAGAGCCAAAGAGAGAAAGCTAGAAACATCAAGTCCACGATGGAGGATCCGATTGAAGTACTGGTGAAGGAAATAGAAGGCACGTCCTAAGTCGATATCCATGTAGCCCGAGCCCCCATATCCCATACGTGACCACCTTCAATGTATTCGTTGTTCTCCATCGATACCGGTTTTGAACAATACACCATCAGAACGCAGTCTAGAGCGAGTTGTTGAAGGCTTTACGTCACAAATCATTTAATCAATGGAACGTCTCATGAAAATATCGAGATTATTGTTGGAAAGACGGTTACTCCAGATTTTTAAGACCCCTTCGTGGCGTTCATTTCAAGTCTCATTCCTACCTCTTAAAGGCAAGGCGAAGAACCGCTTTCATAAACCTTAAAGATTCCTTCCAGCTAAGTTTCGATTTGCCGACTCCTCTATCTACGAATTCAATCGGTATCTCGCAAACGCGGAAACGCCTTTTCTCGCACAGGACAACCATTTCAACTTGAAAGGCGTATCCATCAGACTCAACTTTCGACAGATTTATGTTGTTCAACGCAGTGGCACGGTAAGCTCTGAAGCCGCTTGTGGGGTCATGGGTCTTCAAGCTAAAAATGAAGCGGGTAAAAAATCCAGTTGCTTTACTGATTATCCGCCTTTTGAGGGGCCAATCAGGGATTTTTCCCCCTGGAACGTAACGTGAACCAATGACTAACTCGTATCCTTCCTCCAATTTCTCCACGAACGCGGGGATGAACTGTGGGTTGTGCGAGCCATCGGCATCCATTTCTATCAGACCCTCAAAGCCAAGAGAAAGGGCTTTTCGAAAGCCGTCTTTGTAGGCACTTCCAATGCCCAGCTTCGCCTCACGGATGAGGACGATGATTCTTCCATGTTTTACAGAAAGCTCTTTAGCCAGATCGCCCGTACCGTCGGGACTAGAATCGTCAACGACAATGATGCTTCCGTCTACACCAGACGCGTTCAAAACCGCGAGAATCTGGAGAACTAAATCTTGAAGGTTTTCTCGTTCATTGTAAGTCGGAATGATGATTGCCGTCTTCAAGGTCACCACTTTCACCGAAGCCCAGTCATCTGATATATCTGCGTTTCTTTAGTATTTGGAGGTGTCGATAATAATGTTTATCTGTTTCAACCATACGAAATTGATAAAACGTTCCGTACGCACATAGGCAGGCACTATTTATAGAAAATGACTCAAGTTAAATTTAAGAGGGGAAACAATGCTCCAGCTTGTTGACGTGGTGGCATCTATCAGCGTTATCGAGATGGTCATTCTGTTTCTCTACGCGTTGCGATACTACTTATTCTCCTTTGTTTCTTTGAGAAAAAGACGACTGAGCAAGCCAGATATGGCCCCACTTGACCTGCAGACCGATTCATTCGTGAGTGTACTTCTCCCAATATATAACGAGGCCAACGTAATCGATCGGTTGATGACCTGTTGTACTTCCTTCGATTTCCCCTGCTATGAAGTCGTAGTCATGGATGATTCCACTGATGGAACCGCTGCAAAGCTCGAGGCGTGGAAGGACAATCCTAGGGTAAAAATCGTTCATAGAACCTCCAGAAAGGGGTGGAAAGGAGGCGCCTTAAACGCGGGCTTGGAACGCATCGATGCAAAGAGCACGCATATCCTAATCTTAGACGCTGATTTTGTTCCACCGGCAGACTTACTTCAGCGGTTTCTAGCGCGGTTTATTGACGGCGTGGTAGCTGTACAAGGCTATCAACGACATGACCTGAATGCTGAGGAAAACTGGATTACGAAAGGCGTAAAAATAATGCACAGCCTCCAATATTTATTGGAGTTGAGAGCAAAGAGCCGCCTTGACCTTCTGGTACCCTTCACCGGCAGCGTGTACATGGTTCGCACAAAAATCATGAAAGAGCTAGGGTTCAATGACAGCATAACAGAGGATTGGGAATTTACGTTACGGTTTTATGAAGCAGGGCACAAAGTCGTTTACGATTCCACCTTAATTGCGTCCGCGGAATGCTCAAACAACCTTCGGAAGTTTTTTACGCAGATGGCTCGGTGGGGAGAAGGTGGCACCCGGGATTTTCGAAAGCACTTCTGGAAGATGATGAAAAGTAGCGACATCACAACGAGGGAGAAAGTTGATTTTTTGATTCAAGGAAGCACGTACCTAAATTCCATCTTGATACTCACTTTGACCATCGGTGGGTTCTTGGCTTTGCCCTCACTCGACTACTCTCTCTCCCTGCCAAGCACCGTTTCCAGTCTACTATTGACCGCAATCAACGTGTCCTCAGTGGTCTTTGCCACCACCACTGCTTTAATTCACGAGAACCTTTCAAAGGACGTGGTCCACATTCCATACACCTTGATTTTGGGCTATCTCTCTACGCCCATCATTGCCTACGCATCGCTTAAGGGGCTACTTACGGACCAGGGGTCCTTCCACCGCACTTACAAGACTGGGAACGTGACAAAAACATCCACCATGAATCGGCTACAGGATTTATTCAAGAAGTAGCGACAAATTACTGTCGTAAAATTTTACTGGATACATAGAATCCTGCTAGCAACAATATACCAGCCAAGGAAACCCAGAGATACGAAAGGCCCTGCCGTTCGTACGTCAGATCTACACGATAGCTGGAACGAGGCGGCAAAGAGAATGTGATAAACCCAATCTCTGTTTGGGAGTGCTCGAGGAGAACGTTGTCAACTCGAAGCGTCCAACCGGGAAAATCAGCCACTTTTACAACAATGTTTACTTTCTCCCGTACATCTTCAACGTTCAGGGTCAGGTGGTCAGGAGAAAGCTGGGTGAAGCCGATTTCGCCGACAGCAGAACTTGGAGAAACTTCGAAGAAGGACATCTCATCCACTGCCTTGTAAATAAAGATACCCTCGATTTCAGCGACTAAGGTGAAGTCCGTCCCCATCATGAGGTGACGCTTGTCGTCATCGCCGATCATCACCCACGAAATTCCGAGGTCCGATGCATTATGGATCAGATTCAGCCAAACTCGGTCTTGCTCAGCTTCCCCCCCTTCTTGGAGAGTGCTGTATAGATCATTAATTTTATAGTCATTGATCTCGAGGAGGGGTTGAAGCAATTTCCCTTGGGGATACCAGCCATCTATTAGGGGCTGATTTGTATAGTAAGGTAGGACGTATATCCATTCTGGAGATTTTATGGAAAGGACTCGTCCCTGCTCAGAATTTACTTTGAAAAAAGCGATTACTTCTGAGGGAATCGAGGTGTTGTCTGTGTAGGTCATGTCTCGCGCGACCCAAAAACACGCAGCTAACGCTGAAATTAAAAGAATCAGTAAAAGTAGAAGGCGTGCGTTTCCCAGAAACCTCGTTTTTTGGATAAAACTTTTCCCGACGGTGCGGTTAATGACAAGCCGATAAACGAGATTGCCTGCGAGAATGCTCTGGGGTATGGAAAGGTAAAACTTGAACCGAAGCGCGTCAAGACTCCGCGAGAAGGGGAGAAGCCTAAAGAGGACACCGTTGAAACCCAAGCTGAGCCACAGAAAAGAAATGAACCAGAGGACACAGAAGACGAAGTTGACGTTTTGAGGCCTCTTCGTTCTCACTCGCTCAGAAAAGAAGATGAGAAAAGTGGTGAAACCAAGAATCAGAAGAATCTGCCCCAATTCTAACTGCCACATGCTGACTACGCTCCCCAGAATTATGGAACTCGATGGAAAAAGAAGCTTGAAGACATTGATAGGCTTCGCAAGTTCTTTTCTAGAGAGGAACAGGTAGTGGGCAATCTCCAGCATGGCGAGGATGAATTGGAGGCCGAGTGGCACTATGAGAGACATAAAGCCTTCAGGAGAAAGAAAATCCGTCACGTTGCTTCGGTTAAAAAACGGGTTCTCCACCAGAAAAGTGGACTCAACAAAGGGAAGAAGCCAAAAAGCGGACAGTGCCAGGGGAATCACAACCGCGTAGACCAAGGTTTTCATAATGGTTTTGAAGTTCCTAGTTTGCAGATAGCTGATGAAAAGGAGAAAAATGAGAAGTATCCCTAGATAGTAGGCGGTTAAATGGTGGATAAGTATCAGAAGGGTCATCAGAAAGCATGAGGCGACGAGAAGGTGATTCTTTCCCGACTTCAAGGCCTTAACAACGCATGCGAGGAAGAGACAAAGAAGAGGAACCGAGACCGTTGTGGAGAAACGGTCGTAGAAGAGAAAGTTCTCAAGGAGAACCGGGGTTAAACTGAAGAAAAGGCTGGAGAAGAGGCTGGGAACTTTTTTAAATCCCAAGCTACGACTTAGGTAGTAGACCGAGAACGGGGTAACGATGTAGAAGAAGACGTTAACACTTTTGTAGGCGAGGACGGGTCCCACTCCAAGTAGCGCAACGAAAAAAGTCAGGAGATAGCTCATGGGGGGATAGAAGTGGAGGAAGGGGGTGCCTCCATACCAGTCGGAGGACCACGCAGGAAAGACTCCCTGTGTTCTGAGGGTCTTATACGGATACAGTATTTTAAAGAGGTGACTCATCGAGTCAACGCCCATCGGGAGGCCTTCAGCAAAAAGCGGCGCAGACGTGATGAGACCGATGGAAAGAAGGCCCGCGAAAAAAGCTGCAGAAACTATCGTTTCCCTCTTCATGGTAAAAACCTATTCTGCGAATCGAAGTTTAAAAATTGTAGATAGCCATCTTAAAAACAATCTGTCTTCCTCACGTAAGAATAAACAAGAGATAGTATAAAACAGTAAGCACATCGTTCAAGTGGTTTATTCCGTTGAGTCTACGAGGAAGAAAGAACGTCTCTCTCAACGTCGTTCTCTTCAAACTGGTACAAACCAAGGGGACTTGGTTGACGTTACCGAGAGCATTAGAAAGCACACACCAATATATGAACAGATAATCTAAACAATCCTTTCCGATGGATTTATTCGTCTGAGAATCAGTGGTGTACAGCATTGAACTACGAAAAAAAAGAGTCCCACAATCCCTCAGAACTAGCAATTAAAGAAAAGAGGAACGATAAAGGGGTTTCGGAGAGGTCACAGTACCCGTCTCCTCTGTTGCATATTTGGGGAGTGCTTAGAAAGAGTGAAGTTTCAGATTGATTGCTGAGCGAAGGTACACCAATCCAAACTTCACGATGTTAGTCTTCGACTTCCCTGTCGTCCGCCATCGATAAACGAAAGGTATCTCTGTAATGGTGAATCCCGCCATCATAGATTTGTAGATGATTTCAAAGGAAAAGTCTCCAGATTTTGCATTGATTTCGCCGATAGCGTCGAAGACTGTCCTCTTGAGAGAGATGAAGCCACCGGTACAATCGTGGACGGTTAAGTTGAGGATTATCCGTAATACTTTATTGAGCACGAGGCTTAGAACCCGTCTGGACAGCGGAGCATTCATTTTGCCACCGGGCATATATCTCGATCCGACGGCGACATCGGACTTCTCCATGGCGTTAACGAGCTTATGAACGGACTCGGGAGGATGCGAAAAATCTGCGTCCATGGTCACAATTATTCGTCCCTTCGACATCAGAAAGCCCTCAAAAATGGCGCTTCCGATTCCGCGTCGTCCCACTCGAGATAGGAGCTTAATACTGGGATTCATCGCAGATATTTGATTGACAAGAGCGGCTGTACCATCGGTGCTATCGTCGTCGACGACGATCACCTCATATTTCATCCCGTTACGTGCCAGGCCTTCATGGAGATCGAAGATGAGCCTACTTATGTTTTCGCTTTCATTAATCGTCGGAATGATCACCGAAACGTCCACAGCAGTCAACGTAACTCCCATAACGGGCTTTATGTCTGAAACAGCAGCTATTTATGTTTTTGTAGCAGATCGTTGAAGACGACTCCTTACTCTGCTCTTCTGAGAAAACCGTCCAATGCGACCATAAAGAGCACTTAACACGAGAAACGGCGTCGACTGAGGAAAGGTATTACGCGTGTCCTCTATGCGGGTTCTACCTGTTAAAAGATTCTTTCTCAAGTCTTCTTCGCTGGTAAATGGAGCAACGAGGGTTTTACCCCTCCCGAGTTCGCGATACCAGTGCGCGTCACTTCCAGCAAT
Source organism: Bathyarchaeia archaeon (assembly GCA_036446055.1). Classification (GTDB taxonomy): domain Archaea; phylum Thermoproteota; class Bathyarchaeia; order RBG-16-48-13; genus DAOVBJ01. The sequence goes on from JAZFSF010000288.1 coordinate 7,534, forward strand.
CATGGGTTTTCCCAGGGTAGACGCAAGTGTGAGGGCTTGTTGATTAGCCTTCACGCTTGACCTCGCATTAAAGGTTTCAATAACATCTATTTTTTCAAAGATATCCCTGAGGATGCTTTGAGGTCGTTGGGGACGAGGTGGGAAGAAGGAGCGAAATGGGTGAGGGAGAACAGTTATCCCGTTCTGATCTCTAATTTCATCAATCACGGCAAAGGGGTCCGTCGAGGACACCTCTTCAGTAAGGAATAACCCGATGATTTCGCAGACGTCTGTACGTATCTCAGCACCAACAACCACAAAGAAGTGGCTACCACAAGACTTCTTCGCCTTCACACCGCCTATAATCGTGTTATGATCAGTTATCGCCACGCCACGTAATCCCTTCTTCTTAGCTACCCGTACCAAGTTTTCAGGAATCATGTTGGCGTCTCTAGAAAAATGGGAATGCACGTGAAAGTCAAAGAAGTTCATCGTTCTCTCCCTTGGTAAGAGATGCCATGGCGTCATCAATCGACTCATAAATGTCGAGGGCGCCTTCCTGAAGGAAATGAATGAGGTAGGGCAGGGGCTCAACTAGAAAGGGCATGATATCGGTGATGGAGAAGTCGTCGTAATAGATGTTACGCGCGAAGGGTTTAAAGCGATTAAGAGCTTGGACGCCTCGTCCTCTCTTAACTGCGTCCAAGATGGTTTGAATTTGGCCGAAGAACCATCGTGTTCGAACCCCAACTCGATAATTAAAGGTTGAAGAGACGTCCCCAGAGACGGCCATCTCATATAATAGACAGGGAAAATCCACGCCTGCACAGACGGCTTGGTTGATGGAGCCCCAGAACCGTGGATTAATCTCTAAAAAAACGGGCGTCCCCGTCCTTTGGTCGAGTTTGAACTCCACCATCGCGACACCATGCCACTTCAAATGGGTAAGGAGGCGACACGCATAGTCTTCCATCTTTGCGTGTCTCGTACTTATGCGTTCCACGCTTGCGCCGCCAGTTATAGGGTACTCCATAATTCGCTTGTGTACGAATAGCGCTCTCACCTCTCCCTGATTGAATAACGCCGAGACGCCGTATCCAGTACCGGGAATATACTCCTGAATGAATGGGGCGCCACTTCCGTATCCAAAGCGTTGAAGCGTGGCGGTGTACGCGGAAAGCAGTTCGTTTTTGGTATACACGTAGGTTAAGCCCCATGTGCCACGTCCTCGTGGAATCTTAATCACTGCAGGAAACGCTACCTCGTCGCTAATGCGTTGAAGCTCATTCAACCCGCGTACGTAGTACGTTTGGGGTGTAGGGATATCTAAGCTCTGAGCTATAGCCGTCATCGCCGTTTTATCGCGGGCAATATTCATCTGTTCATAAGACGCGATGGGAAGCTGAGTATACTTCGCAAATTGATCCTTGAAGTAGGAGAGGATAATGGTTTCCTCGTGAGCGGGCATCAAGACATCAGGCTTGAGGGCTTTTACGTGGTCGAAGAGACAGCGGACGAATCCCATGGGGTTTCGGGTGTAGGAGGGATAGGTGAAGAAGGAGCTTGAATACTTTGAAAAGAATGTCATGGCGGGGTACACCGAGTCACTCGTGATGACAGTGACTTCATTCTTCGCCAAGCTCTTTGCAAGAGTGTAGGCGATTCTATTCCTCGCAAAGGTAATGATGGAACTCATATAATTCTTTCACTTGCCCTTTTTCACCCATTTGAAAAAATAATGAAGTTACCTTGATCTCTGGGTTCGCTTTTTATTTTCTATCAAAGATGATTACATCAATCCACCTTTATAGTGAAACAGTAATATGAACAGTGGATATATAAATCCTAAATCCTTTATTACGGGATATGCTCCCTGTGGGACCGTTTTCGAAGAAGACTGGTACTTGGGTAGTTCTGACCTTCGTCATGATCGTCTTTGCCATAGCTTCAACTATGTTTTCGATGGAAAGTCATATGATTGACTACGATAATGCGTGCCACTTCTACTATTCGGTTTATATTAATGAGGGAAAAATCCCCTACCGGGACTTCTCGTTGTTCAAGACGCCGTTGTACATGTACGTGGTTTCCATGTTTTTTTCGGTGTTTGGTGTTGGATTTGAACAGATTCTCGCATTGAACATCTTCATCAATGCGGTCACCATTGTAGGAATCTATCTGTTTGGAAGAGAAGTGAAGAATCCTAAGGTAGGACTCGTTGCATCTGCCTTTTACGCTTTGTCCTACTTTTCCGTGCTCATCCACGTTGCTGGGAAGACGGAGCCCCTCTTCAACTTACTACTCGTCTACGCCATCCTCTTCCTCGTGAAACCACGACCCCGAGAACCCCTCAAATCCATAGCCTCCCCCCTACTCCTCGCCCTCGCCTTCTACAACC
>JAZFSF010000289.1:0-3737 GCA_036446055.1 Bathyarchaeia archaeon
TTTAAACTTAACGTGACGATAATGAGTTATATCATGTTGATTTAGAAGATTGCTATGGATAAAGACTACTAAAGCAAAGCTCTAGATGTAGACTCGTTATTTATTTTACTCATTGGGATTTCAGAAATGTAATATTAAATCCACGTTATTTTTTCCTATCTAACTGTCATCAAACAATGGAGTGTCATTAGTTTGCAAGTTTCCAAGTTAACAACTTCAACAGCCTTATCCGTAATACATACAAGCATGATTGACGACTCCATTTGGGGTTTTATTCCCAATTTTGAGATAGGTATACTATTAATTCTACGAGATATACTTTATAATTAGTATAATATAATGTTTAACGATGTTACAAATAGTATGGTATCGTGTTAACGATGTTAGCTAACTGAAAGTTTTATAAATCCATTCAATAACCTTGAGCTAAGGTGAAATGTTTGTCATATTGTCAGAAATGTGGTGCAGCGTTAGAGACAGATAATGCTTTTTGCCCTTCATGTGGAACTCCGGTAACTTCTTCCACTCGCTCACCCCCATCAGCTCCTACACCTATTCAACGAGGTTCTCGACCCGGCGGTATTACGGCTCTGACGATCTTACAGGGTATCGCCAGTTTTGTTATGCTGTTAGGTGGCGGTGCTTTACTTTTACTTAGTGCATTCTTTGCATCAGGTGGCTGGGATCTTATACCTGAGGAGGAGTTAGCGGAAGCTTTTAAAGAGATGCCCTGGGCTTCCACGTTCGGAAGTGTACCAATACTCGCTATAACTACTGCGTTCCTGACAGGTATAGGCGTAGTATTACTCATACTCGCTGTATTGGGATTCATCATGACTTGGGGTCTGTGGTCAGGCAAGTCATGGGCTCGAACCATCACCATGATCCTCAACGTCATCAGCATCGTTACGGGGATCTTTAGTCTCCCTGGAAACCTGATTAGCATCCTCATCAGCATCGGAATACTCTACTATCTCACGCGACCGCATATCAAAGCATACTATCAATAACTGAAATACATGAGCGAGCGAGTGCAAGTAAGATATCTATTATTTAATAGCGCGGGCGCTAAAAAGGGGGAATAAAATGGATTCAAACAGAAAGACCGCAAAAATTGTGGGAGTATTATTTATCATTGCGACGGTAGCCACTATGATAAGTGGTGTATTTTTTTGGGGTATATATGACCCAGATTATCTTACCGCTGTTTCTGCAAATGAAAACCAAGTGTTGATAGGAGTGCTCCTTATGTTAACTGCAACCGCTTCACTTGTTGCCATTCCAATTATGTTATTTCCAATCTTAAAAAAGCATAATGAAAGTTTAGCTCTTGGGTACGTTGGTGCCAGGATTTTTGAGGGCTTTTTCTTTGTTGTTATGGCTATCTGCCTGCTATCAATATTGTCATTAAGTCAGGAATTTGTAAACGCAGTAGCTCCGGTTGCTTCCTATTTTCAAACTTCAGGCACTTTATTACTAGCAGTATTTGATTGGAGTGGTATTCTGCTGGACTTTCCTTTTGCTATAAGTGCTTTGATTTTAAATTATTTGTATTATAAATCAAAACTCATTCCTCGATGGTTATCAGTCTTGGGTCTTATTGGAAGTGCATTGATGTTGGTAATTAGCCCCTTAAATATGTTCGACCTTAGTCCATCGCTGATCTATTTGGCCGCTCCAATAGGGATACAAGAAATGGTTCTAGCAGCATGGCTTATAGTTAAAGGATTTAACTCATCTGCAATCGATTCCTAGTCTATCATAACATGAAGAGAAGTAAACGAGAAAAATGTACACATCGAAAACAAAGAAGGAAGTAAATTATGGAACTCACAGCCAATGGTAAGGCTTTAATCATAATTCTACTCTTTCGTTTGCTTTTTGGGGGGTACGTGGTCGCAATGGACCAATACCACTTTAATGATTTTGAAAGCGCAGTGACAGTCTTAGTAATATATGCCCTATTGGGTATCTTCGCAGCCATGTTCATATTGGGTAAAAAAATTGGACTTGTAGGCATGATTGGTTTCGAGGGCATTTTCATCGTATTAAATTCTGTATTCATTATCTTAGCTTTGGGTCAAATAACAGACCCGGGCATGCATGATCCACTCGATAACTGGTGGGCCACCTTGCTAAGGTATTCATTCTCCATACTAACACTCGTATTATCCATCAAAGCCTACCGAGAAACAAAACAGGGGCATTCCAACATATGAAAATGAAAGCGATTGTCTACACAAAATACGGACCACCAGAGGTTCTTCAGCTCAAAGAGGTAGAAAAACCTACTCCCAAGGACAATGAGGTACTTGTAAAAGTATTTGCGACAACAGTACATCGGGGGGACTCGAGAATGCGAAGTCTCACCATCCCGGGAGGAACCTGGCAACGGCTCCTCGCGCGAATAATGCTTGGTTTCAGTAAACCAAGGAAAAAAATACTAGGGATGGAGTTCGCCGGGGAAATTGAAGCAGTAGGCAACGATGTCACACGGTTTCGGATCGGTGACCAAGTGTTTGCCTCTACCGGAATGAGTTTTGGTGCTTATGCCGAATACAAATGTCTGCCTGAAGACGGGAATGTAGCACTAAAACCGGCCAATATGACCTATGAGGAAGCCGCCGCCGGAATTCCTACTGGGGGAGCTCATGCATTGAGGTTTCTTAGAAAAGGAAATATCCAGAGCGGACAAAAAGTCCTAATCTACGGTGCTTCTGGAAGCGTAGGTACGTTTGCGGTGCAGCTTGCCAAGTACTTTGGGGCAGAAGTGACTGGAGTATGCAGTACCACCAATTTAGAGTTGGTGAAGTCTTTGGGAGCCGATGAGGTCATTGATTACACTAAAGAGGATTTTACAGAAAGAGGAGAGCTTTATGACATCATCTTTGATGCCGTTGCAAAAATCTCGAAATTAAATCGCAAAAAAGCACTAACTCCGAAGGGGATATACATGTCAGTTCATGATAGTATAGGAAGCGAAAAGGCTGAAGATTTACTCTTCCTCAAAGAGCTAGTTGAGGCGGGAAAGATAAAACCGGTCATCGATAGAACCTATCCATGGGAACAAATTGTCGAAGCCCACCGGTATGTCGACAAAGGACACAAAAAAGGAAATGTAGTCATAACTGTGGAACATGATAACCGAACCTAACCACGCGCTGCACCCTACCGCAATTCAGCTGCGTTTCATCACCATGGTAGCTTGGTTGTCACGAGGAATTCTCATGAAAGCGATTGTATGGACAGAATACGGGTCTCCGGATGTTCTACAGCTCAAAGAGATAGAAAAACCTACGCCCAAGGACAACGAAGTACTGATACGGATATATGCGACAACAGTAACAGCAGGGGACTGTGAACAGCGAAGTCTCAAATTGCCATTCTGGCACGCGCTCCCCATGCGAGTATATGTGGGTCTCATAAGACCAAAGAGAATAACTATACTAGGGATGGAGTTAGCCGGGGAAATTGAATCAGTAGGCAAAGATGTAAAGCTGTTTAAGGAAGGTGAACAAGTTTTTGCATCTACCGGTTTTGTTCGTATGGGTTCATGTGCTGAATACATATGTCTGCCAGAAGAACCTGAAGACGGGGCGTTGGCAATAAAACCGGCCAATATGACCTATGAGGAAGCCGCCCCCGTTCCTGTTGGGGGACTTGAAGCATTGCATTTTCTTAGACAAGGAAATATCCAGAGCGGACAAAAGGTTCTGATTAACGGTGCGGGTGGAACT
>JAZFSF010000290.1:0-10712 GCA_036446055.1 Bathyarchaeia archaeon
ACTACAATGTCAGGCATATTATTCGCCACGAAGATGTATGACCCCGCTACTACAAGAAGATTACGTGGTCGATTTTGTTGAGAAGCTGGCCCACAGGATGAGATTTCTGAATTCCACGCCTTTGAGTGAGTATTTCCACTCGCCTGACGTATACGTTCCTTTTACTAGGCCCACGAGCGTTTCTAGCTTTGGGTTATCTACATCTAGAAATTGACCTTTTCTGCCATGTATTTAATGATGCGCCTCTTGAATTCAGTTCTAACGACAAAGGAATCGGAATTAGATTTACAGTTTACAGGTGCCATTTTTATATTAATGATAGTTTACTTTAAGACAGTACACGTATGAGCTAACTACTATTATGCTTAACAGCCTCTCGTGAAATTGAACAATCATTCTTTTATTCGGATAAATATTATATAGTTTAACATTATTAACGATGATTTTTAATTGATTAAATAGATTTATATACTTGAAAGTATGATGTTGGCGTGTGGTGTAACATTGATGATAAGAGATGACCTTAAAGTCGAGGTTCTGGCTGAAGCGAAGAAGTCCAATGTACGGTTAATCGTCCTTCAATTTGTCGACATCTTAGGGAAAATGAAGAGCGTCACCCTTCCAGTGGAGCACTTGGAAGAAGCCTTAGACGAGGGTTATCCCTTCGACGGCTCGTCCATAGAAGGCTTCGTACGAATCTTCGAAAGCGACTTGGTAGCCATGCCCGACCCCGCAACCTTTAAAATTCTTCCTTGGAGACCTCATGAACGTAAAGAAGCGAGAATGATTTGCGACATTCAACGACCTGGTGGAAAACCATTCGAAAGCGGTCCCAGACAAATCATGAAACGGGCTCTACGCGACCTTGAAAAAGAGGGATATATTTATAACGTAGGTCCTGAACTGGAGTTTTTTCTACTCAAGATGAATGGGGAATCTCTTACGAACCTTGTACCTCACGACTTCGGGGGCTACTTCGATTATTCGCCTCTCGACATGGCTGTGGACATTCGAAGAGAAGCGACTTTTGCATTGCAGCAGATGGGGCTTGACGTCGTGATGAGTCACCATGAAGTGGCGCCGGGACAACACGAGATTGACTTCAAGTTTGAAGAGGCCTTGACAGCAGCGGATAAGGTGATTACATTTAAAACCGTAATTAAATCCGTCGCCTTAGCTCATGGACTCCACGCCACCTTTATGCCTAAACCCTTCTTTGGTCAAAACGGTTCAGGTATGCACGTTCATCAGAGTCTATATAATATAAAGACGGGTAGCAACGCCTTCTTCAATCCGAAGGATCGGTATAACCTGTCGGAAACAGCATATCACTTCATCGGGGGACAGCTAAAGTATATTCGGGAGATCGTTGGCTTCATCGCTCCAACAGTGAACTCCTATAAACGTTTGACGCCGGGATACGAAGCACCGGTCTATATATGTTGGGGTAGACGCAACCGGTCTGCGCTGATCCGCGTGCCCGAGTATTTTCCTGGAAAGGAAGATGCTACTCGCGTGGAACTGAGGTGTCCCGACCCTTTATGTAATCCCTACCTCGCATTCACCGTCATGTTGAAGGCGGGGTTGGAGGGCATTCGACAGAAGATCGAGCCTCCTGACTCTGTTGAAGAAGACGTCTACGAGTTCGATGACCGCAAACTCGCCGAGTTTTACATTAAGACGCTGCCTTCTTCGCTGGGTGAAGCCATTGAGGAGATGCGTTCTAGTAAGCTAGTTAGGGACGCCATTGGTGAATTCGCCATGGAGAAATACATCGAAGCGAAGGAGAAAGAGTGGGACACGTATCGACTTCAAGTTACCGATTGGGAGATAAAACGATACATCCGAGAATAATTTCGAAGCACATGTATCCCCCTCTGCTGTGACCGATGGGTAAATCCCGATTTCAAGGTACAGTGTAAGGTAGCTGGTTTGGGAGCGGCTCTAATCCCGTTCCCTTATTTTTGGCGTTTTAAAGACCATCGTTAAGAGGTTTTCGGCCTTAAGCTCTTTTATTATCAGATTTCTAACCCACTCAGAGGAAGTCAATCCTTCTCTCGACGCCTGCTGCTCAATAATGACTTTGATGTATGGAGTAACCCTTGTGGCAACTAAGGCTGTCTTCGGTTCAAAAGAGGTTTTAGGCATATTATAAACCACGCACCATCAATATCTACCGCTCAACATATAATTCTTTAGTTCACCAACCATCTAACTTGAGAGGGATATTCCTAAAACAGATTTAATGGGAGCTGATTAGCGGTCTTCCTCGCTGACTCTCTATTCTAGTTAAACGGGTTCTCTCTATTATTTACTTCTGAGCCATGATTTATTTATGAATCCTGAAACAGGCAACAAACTTAACACTAACAGCCTTATGCTTGTACGGAAAAGGCAATGTGCTCCACTGACGATTATGTGATGGCTTTGTTGACAGCGTTTCCATTGCACTTTTCCATTATGGAAAAAAAGTATAACTGTGGAAGGGGGGGTTCTAGGTTAATATTCTGATTCCATGTTCTGTTATATCGTATTCGTGGGTTCGTTTGGAGTGATTTGTACTCCGCATTTTAAGGATGTGGAGCGTTCTTCTCAAATTTCCATTTTCGTCAAACCGTGTCTGCATCAGAATGATTCCGTCGGCGATGAACTCTTCAACGCCTGAACCAATCGTCTGTGAACCCCACGGTGTGTCGGAAATCATTATGGTAGTGCAGCCTACTCGCTGGAGAAACCTGTAGAGAAGGTGAATGAGAAACCGCACGTCCGTGGGCTCACTCAATGCCATGGAAAAAGCGGTGAAGGAATCGATTACCAGTCTTTTTGCGTTTAACTCACTAATCGTATCCAGAATCAGGTTTAAATTGCTCTGTATGCCTGGCTCCTTCGTTGTTGACAAATCTAATATTCCCATCATTCCCTCCCGCTCAAGTTTATCGAAGTCCCAGCCAAACCTTTGCAAGTTACGCAACAATGATTCCCTAGTCTCGGCGAAACACACGTAGAGGCCTTTTTCCCCGAATTTGAGGGCTCCTTCGAACAAGAATTGTGCTGCGATGGTTGTTTTTCCTGCTCCAGGGCTGCCCGCAAATAGGATAAGGCTTTCTTGGGGGAAACCGTCTTCTATTAGGACGTCAAATCCTGAGATTCCGGTGGATACTCTTTGAATCATTGTCATCTCTATTTCTTCAGTTCTCTTGGATTAATAAGTTTTCGATGGTCATATCTTTTATAGACATTTTCCTGCTTAAAAAAATGGATGAAGCCTTCTTGCATACGTATGTTTAACACTAAGTATACACTGAGTGCTGAAACGTTGTTTAAATCGTCTTTTATATTCTCTTATCCAACACAGTACCACAGAAACCACGATTAATCGTGGAGAAGCTGATGTTCCCATGAGAAAAAGAGAGTTATCTCCAAAGAAGATATCGAGGCATAGGACTCGGACTAAGAGGGTGAAGAGCACAAAGGAAAGCGATGACATTTCAAAGTTATCACGGAGGATTCTGGACGAAGCGAAGAAGATAGCCATAATGGAAGTCCAGAAAATGGCGATGGAAGTTCTTTCGGATGCCACCGTTATCGCGAGGTGGGAGAAGAACCCGTTTTACATCTCCTAGCGGACACGATAAACCAAGTCATATTGTAGATTAAGGTAGTGTGCAATAACGGCAAACAGTGTTAACTCTCAATAATCCTTTAAGAGACACGTTTTCAACACACCCAATTTCTAGTTAATTCTAAAGATCGTCTATCTCCAGACGTGCTAACGTCCTTATTCATTTCTTCGTAGACCATTTCTCAATAGAAAGGTGATTTTGGATGTAAAACGGAAGCGACCTCGAAGGCAAGATATTTATGATGATGAATGATTTTGATTAACTAACTCGCAAAAAGGCTTTGAGGACCCTCACATGATTGACAGCCTAGATCGACAGATTCTCGAAATCGTCGAACAAGCCCAGTCAATAGTACGGTCAGTCACTGAAAGGGAAATTGAGCGCGGAGTCCTATATCCTTCCGTCAATACCATGGACATCAAGAGGAATCTCTCGATTGACATCAGCGTCGAGGTCATAGAGGGAAGGTTGAACGCCCTCGAAAGTGACGGCTACATTTACTTCGAACGAAAGCGTTGGTGGCTGACCGATAAAGGGAGGATCGTTCTAGGTCGATCTGACGAAAAGTTAGTTATTCCCACCTCGTCTTCTAAATCTATGAGAAAAATCTTGGAGGAAACATTCTCTCGCTTTGAGGCTTCAACCAGGGAATCCCTGACGCCCAGTCAGCATCCACCCGACTTCGCTGAACTTGTTGACCAACGGAGTAAGGTGGAGGCCCTTCTTTCCGAGTTGAAACAGGGTGTCGCTGCAGACCTAATCTCAAAGGATGAATACGCCCAAATGGCTGAAAGGATAGCGACGAAGTTAAAAGAAATTGAAGTCCAAATGGAGGCGCACGATGGAAATAGAAGAAGTAGCCTCCTGCGTGAAATCAAAGATTTAGAAGAGACTTTGGTCAAGAAGAAAGCTGAGTTGGAACGCTTGAACAATGTTCCCTCCTGATAATATATTTATGTTTATAGGTTTTTAACCGCAGATCCCATTTTCTAGCACTCATTGATGTATGGTAGCCGTCGGGATTAAATCTGCTCTCTCTCAAAAATCCAAAACTGAGGGTTTACAAGTCCAATTAGCTGAGATGACTAGTTAGCCAGTTTTCACGAAAAAATCTTCCTGAGGACAAATTTTTTTACCGTTCAACGCTTCTCGAAGTCGCCACGCAAATTATTTAGGGTCAACTTGAGCGGGGTTCTTTCCTTTTCCGAAGAAGGTTATGAAGAGTACGCTATTTGCTGCGAGTAATGAGGCGCCTGTGACAAAGGGTAGCGTGAGGCTGATAGTCTCGAACATGTATCCGGCGACGGTCGGTGCGATGGTTCGGACACTCATTCGGGCAAAGTTGCTTATCCCGATGGCAGTTGCAGTTTCGCTTGGATCTACTATACTCGCGGCGAAGGTCTGTCTGATGGGCATGGAGAACATTAGCACCACTCTCATTGTGACTATTAGGACTATTGCTAATGGAAACCACGTCGTCAAAGAGAACATCACTGATAAACCCGCCACTATGAGACGGGAGGCAGCAATTGTGGAAACTGCTCCAAACTTGTTTACGATCTTGGGGACGAGAATGTAACTAAAAACCGAGATAAACCGGGCTGCCGCAAATACAGGTCCAAGGATTTCACCCCCCACACCGAACTGAACGAAAACATATAGAGACAATAAAGAATCTACGAAGCCCCATCCAACGCCACTCGTCGCGCGAATAAGCGAGAAACGCGCAATAACTCCCCACGGGCGTGTCTTAACTGGATTTCGTGTTTCCATCTCTTCTGTTTTCCTTATCGCCTTCACTTCCTTCAAAGGCACAATAAGCAGAAAGGACCCCAAACCGCCAGCTGCACCCATCCAGAAGAGTAGTGAGTGGGCTCCGACTACATCCAGCGCTAGAGTGTTCTGGAAGTACGTGGGCAAACTCGCCATCAAGGAACCTACTGTGGCGGCTAATGCATTTGTAATTGCAAGGGTGCTGAAGATTGATGAGCGATTATCAATATTCGTTTTATCTGAGATGTAACCCGAAACGACGGGTTGACCCGCTCCTGCACCCTCGCCCATAGCCCCAACTCCTTGACCTAACGCTAGCATCCAAAAATCTGAGCTGACTGCAAAGATCACCATCCTCAAGGTGGCGAAGATGCCACCAATAAGTATGAAAGGTTTACGACCGAAACGGTCGGAGAGGAAACCGAAGCTGATACTGTGAAGCGCGCTTACAAAGGTACCGATGGAGAGGAGGAGTCCAATCTCTACAGGACTGAATCCGAGAAGAGCGAAGTAAATGGCCCTTACAACCTGAAGAAAGCCCATTGCTATACGCCTCATGGACATGGAGTAGAGTAAAAGCTTCAAATCCCTATCAAACACATCGGGTAATCTAAGCCAAGTCGGCAGCATCAAACTAAACATCTCGCCACACAACCAATGAAGTACATAACTGGAAAGCATTTACGCTCAAATCAGTTGTGTAACCAATTTGCAATGACGCTCAAATCAGTTGGGAATCCCATTAATATGGCTTATGGTTCAATTGTGTGTTCGTTTGTCTCAACATTATTTTAGTGTGAGATGCGGATTGTCTTTCATTTTATGAATTAGACTCTTGCATAGCTGATTTTCAACAGCCTGACAGAAAAAGAGTAATGGAAAACTGATGTAAAGACTTATCATAGTTGTAAGTTAATTTGAAAATGAGTAAAAAGAATATGGATTAATACCAAGTTTTATAATGGTTTGTACTTGTTATAATTGGTGGGATGAACCATGTCGATTAATAAACCCAGAATCGGTCTTTTTATAGGTGATGCGACTGGGATTGGACCAGAGATTATGGTGAAAGTCATTGCTCAAAGAAAGGTGTTATCAAACTGCTTCATCATTGGAATCGGAGACCATCGCGTATTCAGCAAGGGTCAGAGGATAGCTCAAATCGAATTGGAGTACCCAGTTTACGATGATATCGATGAAGTAGACTCTTCAAAGGGAAATTTTGTCTTTTTAGATTTGAAAAACCTTGATCCGAAAAAATTAATTCTGGGTCAAATAAGCCCTATTTCAGGTAAGATCGTCGGTGACTCCTTGAAACTGATGGTTCAGTTAGCTCTTTCTAAACGAATAGATGCTGTGGTTTATGCGCCACTGAATAAAGAAGCTCTGTATCGTGGAGGATACCCGTTCAAAGGAGAAATCGGGTTTTTCGCTCATTTAATGAAAGTCAAAGACGGCTATGGAGAGATGAATGTATTAGGCGAATTGTGGACTTCTCGCGTTACTTCCCACATAAGTATCGCTGACGTTAGCAAAAATATTACCCAAAAAAAGGTATTAGCCGCCATAACCCAAGCCGACTCTACTTTAAAGAGAGCCCACATCGAATACCCCAAGATTGGAGTCTCTGCTTTGAATCCACATGGAGGCGAAGGAGGCTTATTCGGACGAGAAGAACAGAAAACTATTGTTCCAGCTGTGCAAGAAGCCAAAAGACTCGGTATTAATGTGGTAGGCCCCTACTCAGCCGACACCATCTTTCTACGCATATCAACTGAGAAGTTAAACGCCATTGTTACCATGTACCATGATCAAGGGCAAATAGCAATGAAGTTGATGGGCTTCAGTGAAGGAGTGACCGTTAACGCAGGTTTACCCATTATAATAACCACTCCTTCCCACGGCACTGCATTTGACATTGCCGGTAAAGGCGTGGCAAATCCAAACGCGTTAAAGGAAGCCATATTGTTAGCCACCAAGATGGCTTCTTGGCAATCCAGAGCTTAGATGTATAATATGTATATTAAAGCGAAAAACAACAAAAAAAAGCAGTTAGCTATCTATAATAAGCTCTAGTTAACTTAGGGTTGAAAACCTATATAGAACTGATGGCTTCAGCAATTCTGCTTCGAGAACTTGAATCCGTTTTCTCCAAAAAACGACGTCTTTCGGCATAATCGTTCTTAGGTATTGGTTTCTGGCATGATTCAACATCTTTTGTATTTCAGGATCGTTCATTTTATTTCGACGCGCTCACAAGTTTGTTTATGCAGTCGTGCGTTGACGTCCTTCGGATGCATGCTCATTCACCCTTTTCGGATAGTTCGAATTGAACGCAAGGGGCTAAGCCCCTTGCCCCCCCCAACAGTGTGTTATACAATTGAGCGATTTAATGCTTTGGAAACCATTTTCTGAACTTTGTCTCCATTGTTTGCTAGCAGGTTGCTCTTTGAGGAATAGTCTTGAAGCGATGTGGTGTTCAACCTACATCTCCAACATAAAAAATCTTGATGATATTCTTCTCTTCGATTTATGAGTCAACTCAATACAACACAATAAGCTTTCTTCAGTCTGTTAATCAACTCTTTCTTAAGTGAAACCTAGTGTTGAGTTCCTCTTAGCTAGCTAACTTTGAAAGGGGGTTCTGTTCGCTGATTGTCCTGTGAGCTTTTAACGGGATTCTGGATATTTTGGTTTTCTGAGTATGCGTGGGAAGACTAATAGGGCTGAGGTGAACCCGAAGACCGAGGAGATGACGATGGGCATCGTGAAACTCTGGTATGTCATCACAAGCCAAGCAACCACATACCCACCAAATAACCCCCCCCAAGCCTTCGCGGTGTAGGTCAATCCATAATTGGTGCTGGAGTTCTTTCTCCCGTAATAATCAGCGGTTATAGAAGGGAAGAAGGTGAAAATGGGGCCCCAGCAGAGGCCGATTAGGCAAATGATTATTATGAACGCGACTTCGTTTGACCCAAGGAGCAGAAGGAGAAGGGCTGAAACGCCTTGGGAAACGAAGAAGAGGGTCATGGTGATCTCTCTTCCCAACCTGTCGGAAACCCAGCCGCCAAATATTCGTCCAAGACCATTGAATATGGGGAAGACGATTGCAGCGGTCAGCACAATGCTTTGTGAAAGGTTGAAGGCTTCCCCCATGGGATTCAATTGGGACGTGACCATGAGTCCTGTACTCGCTGTGAGGAAAAAGGCCAAATATAGGTGCCACCATGCTCGCGTCTTAATCATGTCCCTTGGAGTGAACTCGTTCTCCACTCCCACCTTTTTGGATTGGGACGAAACCTTCGATGCTTCATGTTGAAGCCAATTTGACGGAGGATATCGCGTGATGAAGCTGAGGCTGAAGAGGGTGACAAGCATCACACCTCCGATGTACATGAAGGCCGCGCTAAGGTCCATGGACGTGATAATCCACGCGATCGCTGGATTCAGGACGCCTGCGCCGAAGCCATAACCGAAAGACGTGAAGCCGTTTGCCAAGCCCCTCCGCTTAGGGAACCACTTACTGGCCAAACCAACAGAAGTCGCGTAGGTCATTCCTACGCCTATGCCCCCCAGCCCGTATGTGATGTAGAGAGCTTCAGGCGTTTCGATGAAAGATGTAGCGATCCATCCAATTCCCGCCAGGACTCCACCGAGAAGTGCGAGCCGTCGAGGCCCCCGCTTGTCTGCTATGTATCCTGCGAGTGGCTGAGTCCACGTCATGACCCAGACAAAAATGGTGAATGCGAGTTGAATCGTGTCGAGACCCCAGCCGAATTTGACTTGCAAAGGTTTCACGAAGAGCGTCCAAGAGTATTGGTAGAGGCCAACGAGCATCATGGAGATGGTTGCGGCTGCTAAAAGCATCCAACGCGATTTTCCTTGTTCTGCTTCCGTCATATACCTTCACAATTCTGTAAGCATTCTTACTTCGTTTTTGTCTGAAAACATTGTTTTTTTCGTTAAATCGACAATGTACGTCTCTTCTCTAATATCAATGCTTCTATTTGAATCCCCCAATCTCATAGAAAATGGACTAAAAAGAGTTGCTGAGGGTTTTCTGCATCCTTCCCTTAATTGTCTTCTCAAATTTTACACCCTTCAACTTAGCTTTCAGCACATAAACATAAATTTATATTCTAGGTGTCTTTTGCCCTTTTAGTTTGAGGCGATTATCCATATGATACATATTTTGGGTGTTGTTGGTAGCCCTCGCATCGAGGGCAACACTGAACGAGTCGTCGCCGAAGCATTGAATGCGGCGAAGGAGGACGGTGCTGAAATTGAGTTGTTGAGGTTAGCAGATCGAGATATCCAGCCATGCACTGCCTGCTTGTCTTGTAGAAAGACGGGGGAATGCCTGATTCGGGATGATTTTAACCCAATATTTGAGAAGATGGTTCAGGCTGATGGCATAATTTTGGCTTCACCTGTCTACTTTAGTTCCGCGACTCCACAGATGAAAGCGTTGATTGATCGAGCAGGATATCTATCGGGCGCAAAGGGCAGGGTCTTCGAGAACAAGGTTGGCGGGGCAATCGCCGTGGCAAGAAGGGCTGGACAAAACTTCACCTTTGCCCAGCTTCTATTCTTCTTCCTTCATCAGGGAATGATCGTCCCTGGCTCTACCTATTGGAATGTAGCATTTGGAAGAAATCGAGGAGACGTAGATATGGACGAGGAAGGCTTACGAACGGCGTGGAACCTTGGGAAGAAAATGGTTTGGCTTATCAATAAAATTAAGGGTGAATATTAGTTCTGCTCAACGAGTCACCGTTCTACGAAACACCTTACCTCCTGAAGCAATGTCAACAGGGTATTCTACTGGTTTGGACTCTGTAAAGAGAACCATCCGAGTAGTCTTATACTGATGAAACATGTTAATTGACTGTTTGAAACTAGAGCGGTAAAGGAAACGACGTAATCCATTGGTTCACGACGGTTCATCCATCCAGTTTATGCAGATTTGGTCAAAGGCTTTTGTGAACTCCACGTAAACCTCCAGTAATTTCTGTCCAGTCAGCGTTAACGTGGCGCCCCCGCCAGTTTTTCCTCCCGTACGGGTCTCCAGTATGGGTTTTCCCATTCTCTTTTCAATCTCTTTTATTATGCCCCACGCATATCTGTATGACATGCCTTTGGTCTTAGAGCTTCTGCTCAGACTGCCTTGTTCTTGAATTCCCCTTAAAAGCTCGAATGAGCCCTGTCCAAACACGTATCCATCCTCACTTTCAAGCCAAAACTTGTATTTTGGCTTCAAATTTTTCAAGTATTCCGGTTCATTACCCATGTCGCTCCCCCACTTCACCTTGA
>JAZFSF010000291.1:0-3576 GCA_036446055.1 Bathyarchaeia archaeon
TTGCCGTGATGATAGTAGGACACATCGCTGGTCCCGCCTCCCAGCAAATCCTCGTGGCGTTTGGCGTGGTGCCAGCGACCTCGCATGCCTTTATTCAGATACGACCATAAACTTGTCTCAGCCATCAGACTCTTCCATAACCCGGTCGTGCTCTTCAACATACATATTGTCTTCATCCCTGATGGCGAACGTCCATTCACCATTTATGCGCACGGTATAGTAATGAACCCTATCAGCATCTTCAATTTCCAGCGCCTCGTGTATCTGGTTCCATAACTCTTGACCTTTGTGCCGCATAACCATTTGTTCGTCACGTATTATTTTTAACACAGTCCTTAATTGACTTTCCAGTGAGTCGCCTGTCTCGCTCAATTCTGTCATCACATCGCAAAATTCTTCAGGGACTTTTTGTCCAGCTTTAATCGTCATGCTACTGCTCCCAAATATTGATCTTTCTTTAAAGTCAAAAAATCCTCTGGCTTAGTCACCCGGTACCAAGTGCTCACAAAAAATATGCGGCTGTAGCCGGGCAATATCTTACCCTTCACAACCAGATACTCGCCCGGGGATACTGATTCGATCATTGGCTTGCCCATAGCCTTATACTTATAGCGGCCAATACTACAAAGCAACATTCCAGTATCATCCTCCATTAAGAACGTCATCTTCATAGTATTCTCTTTCAGTATCTTGCCGCCTCGCTTCAGCACTGAGCTTTCCTCGTTCAAATCGCGGATGGACTTACGCACCAGTCGCCCAATGACTACATGCTCATGCTCTGTACCATCCTCCTGTACATCGTGCGTAAAGCACAACGGAACGTCACCAATCTTATGCTGCTTCGGATGCTCATATACTGCCCGGAAACGATCAGTAACAGGCCAAAGGTTATCATACGGTGTGACCGGGTTGTCCATTTTCTTTTGGATGCCGTCCGGTAGCTTGATATTATTATCCCGGCAGTTGATTATAGTTCTGGCGTGCTTCTCTCCTATACCTTTCACATTGAGTAAACCACCCAACAGCTTTCCATCATGCAGCGTCCAATTAAGATCTGAATTTTTCGGGTCAACCGCTACATAATCCATTCCCTCCTTGCTTAGTTCCCTGAGTAACCGCAACGCCTGGTCTGGGTCTTTGGTATGCCGGAGACAGCCTACTGCGAATGCTCCGGGGTGGTGCGCCTTCATCCAGCAGCACCAATAACTGACTAAACCGTAAGACACTGCGTGAGACTTATTGAAAGCCCATGAGCCGAAAGTAACGAAACTGTCCCAAATCTTTTGTGCCTCTTTCTTAGGCATTCCGTTGCTCATCGCGCCTTCAATAAACAATTCCTCGAACCCCATAAATGATTCATCACCTTCCCGGTTCGACATAAGTTTGCGGATGTTTGCGGTATCGGCCCAGCTGAAGTTGCCTAGTTGCCGGGTGCATATCATTACTTGCTCTTGGTAGACAATGACTCCAAAAGTTTCTTGTGTAATGTCTTCCAGAAGCGGGTGAAGATGGGTGACGCTTTTTTCCCCAGTTCTTCTTGTAATATATTCCGCAGTACCTCCGCTGTTAAGCGGCCCCGGTCTTGCCAAAGCTGTGGCAGCAGAAATGTCATTGAAATTCTTAACTCCAGTCTGTCTGATGACACCTTGTAGACTCGGACCTTCAAACTGGAAGATTCCGGCATACTTTTCGTCATTGAGAACATCAAAAGCCTCCTGATCATCGAGTGGTAGATTATAAAAATGGTGGAAGTCTATCCCGGCCACCTCACAAGCATCCTGTAGCACTGTAAGAGTGCGCAGACCTAGTGCGTCGATCTTCAGCATGTTGAGTAGCTCGCTGCCTTTCTTTTCGATTTGCGCCACTCCGTTCCTAGACTTACCGCAGAAGTCAGTGATTGGTTCGTTACAGATTATGAGTCCTGCCGCATGCTGGCCTGTTTGTCTCGCGTGCATTTCAATTCTTCCTGCCAGAGCGATCTGAGGATATTTGGCCACCAAGGAAACTCCAACATCAAGCAGATTAAGTGTATCTTCAAGACAAAACCCAAGTCGCGCATCGCCTCCGCTTCGTTCAATGATCGCATCTTTCACCGCCTTTATTTCCCAATCGGGAATGTCCAATACTTTAGAGAAATCTGTCAGAGCAGACTTCGGTTTATACCGCATAACTGTCCCAAGTCTAGCCACTCTCTCATGACCATATTTTTCTCCCAGATAATTAAACACCCTATCTCTATAGTCATCGGGGAAGTCAATATCAATATCAGGAAAATCGAAACGATTAACGTCAATGAATCGTTCAAAAATAAGTCCATGGGGTATAGGGTCAACTTCAGTAATACTAAGAAGCCAGCAAACCAAACTACCAGCAGAACTACCACGAGCAGGACCAACAAGCATATGCTCCTTAGCAAAGCGGCACATGTCAGCGATAACCAGAAAATAATCAGCAAAACCTTTTTCATCTATCAACTCCAGTTCCCGTTCAAGACGGTCATTATATTCTTCATCCTCATCGAACCCACGACTCACCATCTGCTCCATGCATTCAGTGACGATGTCTTCCATTGGTCGCTTACTTCCGAATTTGACGTTGGTCGCTACAGGTAGCTCGTCAACCTGATAATCCTCCCAGATTTGAACCGAGTTATCCACTGCATCAAATCCGTATCGGTCGATCAGTTCCTTAGTGCCTAGAAGATGCATCGGCTCACCCCTGAGTACGCCTCCTCTAAGGGCCATCAATCTGTAAACCTCCTCATCCCCGGGGGTAGGGTAGAAGTTATCCGATGAGACTGCTACGGGGCTCAGGCACTGTATACCGTCGTTTCCCGGGTGTCGGTGTGTGTAGTAGGGGAAGTCCGGCTTGTATTCCCATGGAGCGCCTATCCAGCACAGTGCTAGGGCTGTTTCCTCGACATCGCTATAGAGTAGCCTCGGGCGATAGTAGAATTGTGCCTCGGACCTCTCAACAAGCCTATATAAAGCCGGCAATCCCGCCGATCCTTTAGCGTAAGCGATCCATTCGTCACCGCGCTCCCGGGTTTGCTCGAACTCTTTGAACACATTGAATCTAACCCCCAAAAGCGGGTTAAAACCCGCTTTCCGGCACTCCTTCCAAAAGAAGATATGGCCCCAGCTATTCCCGTCAGCAATCCCCCTAGCCCCAGCAGCCACTACCTGACTGATGGGGCCATATACCTCCCGGAAGGTGAACTCAGTTCTTGCTGCTATTTCCATTAGCCTGTGGCTTCAAGTCCCTTACGCTCATCAACAGTTAATGGCGTCAACTTAATGAAATCAATCTTTGGTGTGATGCCTAATAATTTGGCATAATCTAATTCCATTTTTACAGTGACGAGAATTTTACCGCTAGCATTTACAATAGCATTCACTGATGCGGCTGTTGTTTGCTCATTTCTTACTTTGTGAATTTCTTCAGCAAGAATTTGTCGTAAATCAACTACATTTGCTATATGATCACTCATTTTCATTTACTCCTTAGTTCACGGGTTAGTTGTGATTTTAACATTGCTATTTCAATAAGTTCTTTTGGAATATCTGAAATTAGCAA
>JAZFSF010000292.1:0-6261 GCA_036446055.1 Bathyarchaeia archaeon
TCTTCGCCTTGTGCTCCAGGAGCTTCACGGGATCGATGCCCTGCTCATTGTAGACTCCGCCGCGTGTATCACTGGCCGCAACGAGTTTCGCGCCAGCTTGATGAAAATTCAACGCGGAATAGTAGGCTGCGTTGCCATAGCCTTGAACGGAGACTGATGCACCCTTGATGGGTATGTCATAAGTTCGAGATGCTTCAACGGCCGTGAAGAAGCAGCCTCGTCCGGTTGCAGCTGTTCTTCCGAGGGAGCCGCCTAATCCGATTGGTTTCGCGGTAATAATGCCCGGTATGATTCGTCTACTTATTTTGTAGTATTCGTCTGCGAACCATGCCATGATCTGGGCATTCGTCCCTACGTCTGGCGCTGGTATGTCTAAGTCGATGCCTACGAAGTCAGCTATGGCGGCGGCGTAGGCTCGGGTAAGCCGTTCTAATTCGCCTTGAGACATTTTCTTGGGGTCACAGTTTATGCCTCCTTTTGCTCCTCCATATGGAAGATTGACCACGGCGTTCTTCCATGTCATCCATGCGCCGAGGGCTTTTTCTGTATCTAACTCAAGATTAGGGAAGTATCGTATGCCTCCTTTACAGGGTCCACGGGCATAATTGTGGTGGATCCGAAAGCCTTCAAAACACTTGATGGAACCATCATCCATTCGAATCGGTAAGGAGACCTGCAGGATCTGCATGGGCTTGCTCACCACTTCGTAGACCGCGGGATCAAGATTCATAATTTCTGTAACTTTCTTTAGGTTAGTTAACTGGGATTCCCAGGCATTTAGCTTTTCACTCATCTATTTCACTGTCCAAAGCTATGTATACTATTACGTTTTCTCTATATGATTTATATAACTATATTGAAAATGACTTATATGCGACATAATGATTAACATGAAATATATGAAACACATATGTGGTGGGATATGTATTGGAGAGAGACTTAGGATATCGAAGAATCCAGCGTACTGGAAGAGGATCATACATAGTATCTTTGCCCAAGGAATGGGTGACAGACTCGGACTTGAAGAAAGGAAGCCAACTGGCCTTCAAAATACAAGAGGACTCATCACTTCTGCTGGTTCCAAGGAATGTCTTAGAACAACGTACGAAGACAAAATCGACTCTTAACGAATTTACGGTATATATCACCCAAAAAGAAGACCCTCAATCGATTGAGCGCAGACTCAAGTCGCTCTACGTTGTCAGTGCGAACGTGATTCGTATTCTCTTTCAACCAGGAGAACTTACGCCCCAACAGAAAAACGCAATAACAAATACAGTTAGAACACTCTTAGGTTCAGAGATCATATCCGAGACACCCAACGAAATTAAAATTCAGGTTCTCATCAGTCATCCCGAGTTCCCCATCGAGAACGCAATCCGAAGGATATTCGCAATAGCTACTATAATGGACAAAAACGCGATCTCTACTTTAACCAACTTTGATGAAATCCTGCTCAACAACGTCATAGCTTCTGACAGCGATCTAGATCGTTTAAACCTCTATGTTGTCCGTCAACTTAAGTATGGTATTGAACGCAACATGTACCGAGAAATGGGCTTCAGCTCACCTAAAGAATTTCTAGGCTATCGAATCGTGACGAAAAATCTTGAGAACGTTGGAGACAACGCCGTGGGAACTGCAAAGAACATCTTGGCACTCAAACAGGTGATTGACAAAGAACTGTTGTACGTAAGCGATCCCCTTGATGAAGAATTACACATAGGTATTCTTAAATTCACTTCCTTTTGTCGTCGTCTACTTGAAGACTCTTTAAAGGCGTTATTCAAACGAGATTATAAAACTGCAGACGAGATCATATCCCGCTTCATGTCGACTGGCCTAGAACTTGAAAAAGAAGTCGTCAATCAGATCTTATCCAAGACGATGGATACCAACGTGGCTTCCGTTCTAAGATTAGTACTCGACAACGCTAGAAAAATGATGGAGTACGGTCGAGACATCGCGGAGGTGGCACTCAATCGAACCGTGGAAGAAATAAGCACCTCGTAGCTTCGGAGCACTCCAGATTTGAGACTGAGCACGATATATGAATCCTATAAATATTTTCTTTGAACATAAAACCATTACCCTAGTTTTATATTTCTTCTATTTCATCTACTGTACCGATTAGAATTGACCAATGAACTCGAAGCATCGGTACTTCAAAAAAGCAAAAAGAACGCCGTTCCACCGATCACCATCGACTTAGTTAACATCTTTAACACCCTCAAAACATTCTAGCCTAAATAATGAAGCTCGATGAAACGGATACGAGGGGAAAATACGGGTGAATCGCCTTAGTAACGATGTAGACGGCTTCAGCAGAGGAATCGAGGTACATCAAAGTCAGCTCTGTCCAACCTGTACCGCCAGCAACTATAACCGCCTTAAAAAAAGGTCAACGTTCAAAACGCGGAACGAGATGAGAATGTAAGATGTCTAACGTTTTCCGCATGAAGGAGTTACGATTATGAAAGATATTTTGGAGTCGAAACCAATCAAATTCGATACAATCCTCGTATTAGATTTTGGCGGACAATACTGTCATCTGATAGCTAAGCGCATTCGAGAACAACACGTGTATTCGGAAATCGTTTCATGTGACATAACCGCAGATGCAGTAATGCAATTGAGAGAACAATTCGATATTAAAGGCCTAATTCTATCCGGAGGCCCATCCAGCGTTTACGAGGACGATGCACCAGGACTTGACTCCAAAATTCTGGCTTTAGACCTCCCCATTTTGGGTATATGTTATGGTCATCAACTACTCGTACATCTCTTTAAGGGAAACGTGAAAAGAGGACATAAGAGAGAGTACGGCTCCGCTACTGTTCTAGTGGAAAAGCCTGTCGGGATCTTAGAGAACCTGAAACCAAAAGAGACGGTTTGGATGAGTCATTATGACACGGTTGAATCTCTACCAGAAATGTTTGAGGTGTTAGCCCACACAGATAACTGTCCTATTGCAGCGGTGCGTCATAAATGGCGCCCGATTTACGGTATTCAATGGCATCCTGAGGTTGTCCACACGGAACATGGAAACACCATTTTAAAGAACTTTATCTTCAAAATCTGTGGCTCTTCAGCCTCTTGGAATCCTTCATCCCTGATTGATGAAGCAATCGAGGAGATACGGCGGACTGTTAACGGAAAGAATGCGATAATCGGCTTAAGTGGAGGCATCGACTCCACCACAGCAACCGTCCTTTCTTCGAAAGCCCTAGGAAAAAACTTAACAGCCGTTTTTGTTGACCACGGCTTCATGCGTGAAGGAGAACCCGAATATGTGGCGAAAACCTTTGCCAAATTTGATGTGAACATCATGATGATTGATGCTCAAAGACGCTTCTTCACTAAGCTCAAAGGAGTCGTGGATCCTGAGGAAAAAAGAAAAATCATGGGGGAAGAATTCATAAGAGTCTTTGAGGACATTGCGACGAAGACAGGGGCGGAATACCTCATTCAAGGCACGATCTATCCTGATAGAATCGAGTCCGGTGTTCGAAAAGGATCTGAAAAAATAAAGAGTCATCACAACGTGGCAGGCATCCCATCTGATATACGTTTCAAAGCTATAATCGAACCCCTAAAAGACCTGTATAAGGATGAAGTACGAGAAATCGCGAGATCGCTTGGGGTCCCAGACACCCTTGTACACAGGCAACCCTTCCCAGGACCTGGATTAGCCGTAAGAATAATCGGTGAGGCTACCCCTGAACGCGCTGATTTGTTGCGAAAGGCCGATAAAATCGTAACAGAAGAGATAGAAAAACATCAAACCCTTGAAGAAGCTCTGTGGCAGTATTTCGCTGTTCTCACAAATACACGAAGTACCGGCGTTAAGGGAGACACCCGAGCTTACGGCTCCGTCCTCGCCATACGAGCGGTAGAGAGTAGAGAAGCGATGACCGCCCGCTTTGCACGAATCCCCTACAGCGTTCTGGAACGGATGTCC
The DNA here is from genome assembly GCA_036446055.1 of Bathyarchaeia archaeon. Lineage (GTDB taxonomy): Archaea > Thermoproteota > Bathyarchaeia > RBG-16-48-13 > DAOVBJ01. The sequence goes on from JAZFSF010000292.1 coordinate 3,962, forward strand.
ACTCGGATAACAAATGAAGTTCCACAAATAACTCGAGTCGTATACGACATCACCCATAAACCACCCGCAACAATAGAATGGGAATAAAATCGTATATGATTTTACTTATAAAACATACAAAAAAGTAGCTAGCTAACTAATACACGCTTTAATGAAGGCCTCAAACAGCTGATTTGGTTTTAGCTGACGTGACGTGAATTCTGGATAACCTTGTGTCCAGATGAAAAATTTATGCTTCTCCTGTGGAATCTCTCCTATCTGCATAATACCTTCATCTTTCTACGACTCACCAAAAAAACCCGTGTTTTTCAAATTCTAAAGGCACTTTGTAGATATTATCTACATCAGGGTATCGAAATTTCAGCTAGATAAAACGGTCAATAGTTTCTCAACTGTCTTTAACTAGCTTTTTTTGCACCTACGACGAGGAACCAAGGTATTCGATCCGCGTCATTGAGTCCTCTGTAATGCTCGTTTATGTCTTCTTTCGTGGGTGCTGGCTCTTCAAAATCCGTAATGGTGAAACCGTTACTTATGAGAAGGGTGATATATTCTGATAGGGGTCTGTGGAAACCGTATACTGGGGAGAAATCATACATTCGCCATTCTTCAACACTTCGATCAAAGTAACGATCAACCTTCCAATACAACCAATCCTCCCGTCTATTACTATCCACAGGTTTTTTCACCCAACCTTTTATTGCTGTACTTGAAAAACAAGGATGCATGACTGAAAACACAAGTTTACCCCCTTTTATTAGGACTCTATTAAGCTCTTGAAAAGCTTGATTCAGATTCTGAAGGTCGCTGAGAACGATGTTGGATACTATTGCATCAAAGGTTTCATCTGCGAACATTGAGAGCTCGCATAAACTACCAACATGATACTGAATGTTCAAGGGTTTTTGTTTCTCACGCTGTTCAGCAATTTCAATAAATCTTTTTGACACATCTACGCCCGTCAATTTCGCTCCTTTCGTGGATAATAATCGACATAGATATCCATTTCCACAACCTGCATCCAAGATTCGTTTATCCTTAACTCGTCCAAAAATGCCTAGAATGGCGGGATCGATTATGTATTGCCTATTTCTATCACCCAAATCAGTATAACGCTTATCCCATTCATCCGCAAATCTATCCCACGCCTCACCAACCATACTATCGCTTACATCAAAATCTTTAGAAAGAAAGTGTCGACTTGAATACACTACCAAGATCTCTTGTTCAGCACTCATTCCCCATTTTTCTCTATGCAATTTAGGATGTACTTGCCAAGGATGATTTCCACCATACTCCGATCTATCTAAAGCAGGATGTCGTTCATTACATCGGGAACATCTGATGGCATAGTACCCCTTCCACCGCCAAAACGCCTCCTCAATAAACCGATGACCCTCACCACAAAATATACAAATGAACTTTTCACTCTTTTCGCACCACGTAATCCCGTTAAAATGCCTTGGTTTACCACAAACATCACAAACATATCGCCAATGCCACTCACATCTTGGAAAATCACTTTTCAAATCAAAACATGCATCTCGTAAGGGATACATTTCGTCAACTGAGTGGATCAATTCACAATATTTACAAATCATATACGTCGCCTTCAGGGGATTTCTAACAAGGAAGAAAATAAAAACGTCATGATTTATATTAGTTTTATTTCTTGATTATAACACACAAAAGGTTGTCATTTTATCTAGATAACTATCCTTTCTAAGACTAGCATTAAGTACGTAGAGAATAATCTGTTTATCACCCACGTAATTAATCATTCTAGATAATCATCCTACTTTTTTTCCTTTCACTCGTTAACTATACGATATCTATCTGGCTAAATCTAGTTTTGAGTGGATAAAACTGAGAAAAACTAAAAATCAAGGTATTTGTAAGTTTTCAAACGCTCTAGGAAGAATCTATTTCATAATCTTATACCCGTAGAATATCGATGGTAAACATTAGTTGATAAGCACTTTTAAAAACCCCAGTTCATTAGACTATAATTAGGTTGAAAGAAAATGAAGTTTGGAGTAAACATTTCAGGGGTTTTCCCTAAAGCCAAGAATTTTCCCTTAAGCCTCTTCATAGATGTTGCGATGCTCTCAGAAGAGCTCGGGTATGATGGATTCTTTATTCCCGATCACTTTAATCTACCTCGATCCGACGAATGTACTGAGCCTTTTACAACCCTCGCCTACATTGCTGCTAAAACAGAAAAAATAATGCTGGGCACGATTGTCAGTCCCCTTCCACGATATTTTCCCCCTCAACTGGCTAAGATAATAGCTCACCTT
>JAZFSF010000293.1:0-5565 GCA_036446055.1 Bathyarchaeia archaeon
AGAAACAGTTTTGGATAAAAGGATGAAGCCCAATGTCTTATTGTCGAAAATGTGGGACAGAAATAAGTACTGAAATGAAATTCTGCTCCAAATGTGGGGCGTCTTTACAAGTTCCAGTTCAGCCGTCCACATTGAGGGAGCCAATGAAAGACGTTAAAGAATCAAATGTACTAAACGCCATATCTGTTGGTGCAATTCTCATAATTTTAGCGGTTACCTATTTACGATATCCTATCGACGCCTCGATTATATCAGATTATTTTGAAAGTATGAGTAGTCAAGGCATATTCATCAAACCGCCCTCAATCCTCTTTGACCTTGTCATTTTTTTCTTGACCGCTCTTGGTGTCTGGACAATAACTTTCTCGGGGTTACGAGTTATCATCCAGAAAACAGTAAAAACGTCGTTAACAGATCTTTTTGGAGGCCTCTTCTGTTTATTTACAGCCTTCTTAATCAGTAATTATGCGAGTGATGTCCTTACGGAGCGAATGACACTAGCGTACATAGTCATTACATTAGGATTCCTTGTTATTCTTAATACAATAATTCGCTTTGCTTTCTCTAAAAAATCGCGTTATATGCATCACGTAATGGGATATGACCTATAAGGTGCCAGTTACCTCTGACAACACGTATAACATTCCTCAAGTAATAGACCTTCATTCTGAAATCTCATACGAACTCGATCAAACTTACATCTGTTTCTTTCGTAACTTCAATCTCATAATTCACTGTTGAAGAGAAAAGCTTCATCAGGAATACCAAGCCTCATTCTCCTAAAGCAAAGTACGAACGGACTTTCCTTTGTGACGTAATTATATAAAAAATTAATTCTTTTTGAAACTTTCAGTTAGAATGAATGTTTAACGTTTGTTACATCATAAAACGTTTCTACAACGTAAGAATGAGAGCTTTATCTAACGACGAATTTCTTCAAAACATAGTCAACGATACTTCCAGCCACTTCAACGTTTGTAGTCGCCTGTAATGCTCTGAATCCAGGTTGACTGTTTACCTCATTAATTACATAACGGTCGGGCCCTTTCATGATATCCACGCCAGCAACTTCGCAGCCAACGGTCTTCGCTGCTTTCACAGCAAGGTCCTCCAACTCGCGACTGAGCAGAATAGAGACAGATTTTGCGCCCTGACTGACATTAGTCTTCCATCCTTCCCCAATCCTATTCATAGCAGCAACCACCCGATTCCCTATCACAAAGGCCCGAATATCCCGCATACCATGGGGAATAAACTCTTGAACGTAGAGGACGTGATGAACGAAAGCTAAAGACCGAAAAATCCTGTATGCAATCTCAGCGTCTGAAACGCGAGTGATTCCCACACCTCGAGAGCCAAAAATAGGCTTCACCACAACATCGCCCCCAAGTTCATAAAAAGCTTTCAAAGCCTTCTTAGGGTCTTCTGCAACTATAGTTCTTGGCACAGGAAGACCGTTCTCCGCTAACAGAGAAAGCGCATAATACTTGTCAACAGCCTTCTCAATAGCAGATGGAGAATTTACGATCGGTACTCCCCCCCGCTCCATCCTTTGGAGAAGGTCCAATCGGAAAATTATTTCATCAAGAGAACCCCGACCAATCGGTCTGACGATGATAGCACGTAAAACATCTAAAGCATCTAAACCAGCTTTAATAGTGACGCTGGGTCCGCAAGAGATTCGTGCAGTAAGATCGGAAAATCGAAAACAAACGGGTTCAAAGCCTCGTCTTTTAATGGCATTAACCAGCTGGGTTGAACACCACGCTTTCGAGTTTCTTGTGAGAAGCCCTATCTTCATAGTTTATGCAGCCAAGTAGTCAATAGCTTAATAAAGACAAGTAGTGGATTACTTTAAGAACTTTAGGTACGTTTAGCCTAATGGAAGCCTTAATTGGAGGAGAACCTTGTGCTCAACCCCCTTTTCAAGCCTTCGTCGATTGCTGTGATCGGAGCTTCGAGGACACCGGGGAAAGTAGGTCACGAAGTTCTACGAAACATCGTCAACAGCGGCTTCAAAGGACGAATCTATCCAATTAACCCAAACACCAGCGAAATCTTTGGTCTCAAGTGTTATCCAAACATTCTTGACGTTGACGGAAACATCGACCTCTGCGTCGTAGCTGTCCCTGCAGAAATCGTGCCAAGGATAATTGAAGGGATTGGAGAAAAAAAGGTTAAGATTCTTATCATCCTTTCATCGGGATTCAAAGAGAGCGGTATCGAAGGAGCGAAGAGAGAAGACGCCGTAATGAATGTGTGTAAAAAACATAAGATCCGTGTTCTCGGCCCAAACTGCTTAGGAATAATCGACACGAACACTCCATTAAATGCTTCCTTCGCACCCACGCTTCCTAGAAAGGGCAACATTGCGTTCATATCGCAAAGTGGCGCTCTCGGGACTGCCTTGTTGGACTGGGCTATAGAGGAAGGTATAGGTTTTAACAAAATAGTGAGCCTGGGAAATAAAGCAGATATCAATGAAACCGAGTTGATACAAGAGTTAATGGACGATGACTCTACGAAAGTCATCATCCTCTATCTTGAAGGAGTAGAGAATGGTCGACAATTCGTTAGAGTTGCTCGAGAAGTCACACAGAAGAAGCCGTTAATCATTCTAAAATCTGGTATTACGAGTGCAGGAGCCAGAGCTGTGTCATCTCACACAGGAACCTTGGCTGGTAGCGATTTAGCATACACTGTTGCCTTTGAATACGCGGGCGTCATAAGAGTTACCACCACCGAAGAACTCTTCAATCTAGCTGAAGCCTTCTCAACCCAACCTATTCCACAAGGACCGAACGTAGCCATCATCACAAACGCTGGAGGCCCAGGAATTTTGGCAACCGATGCGTGTGAGAAATTCGGTTTGAAAATCGCTCCCATCACGGCATCTATCGTCAAAAAACTCCGTGAAAAGTTGCCATCTGCCGCTAGCTTTTTCAATCCAATAGATCTTCTTGGCGATGCCACCCCGGAACGATACAAATTTGCGATAGACACCGTTTTACAGAGTGAAGAGGTTCATAATGCTCTCATAATTTTGACTTCACAAGCCATGACAAACTCAAGAGAAACGGCTAAGACAATTATTGAGTTGAAAAGGAAATTTCCAGAAAAACCTGTTGTGACTTCGTTCCTAGGAGGAAAAAGAGTAAAGGCGGCTATTGAAATCCTTGAGGGGGGGAAGATACCTAACTACGCGTTTCCTGAAAAAGCGATTCAGGCTTTATCATCACTATATCGATACAAAGAATACAAATTGTCACCGCCTCAAAAAGATATAGTCCAATTTGAGGTGAATCGTGAAAGAGTGAAAATCCTTCTGAAAAAAGTTGCAGATGAAGGCAGGGCGACATTGAAGGCCATCGAGGCTATGGAGATAATAAACACGTATGGAATATCCACTCCTCCTCTACAGTTCGCTGCAACAGCTGAAGAAGCTGTTAGAAAGACGGAGCAGATGGGATATCCCGTTGTTATGAAGATAGAATCACCGCAAATACTGCATAAAACCGACATCGGTGGCGTAAAGCTTGATATATCATCTTCTGATGAGGTCAGAACCAGCTTCTACGAACTCATTGGAAGAGCACATATATTCAACCCAAGAGCTACGATATTAGGTGTTAACGTTCAAAAGATGATTCCCTCTGGAAGAGAGATGATTATTGGAATGAACCGTGACCTCACCTTTGGGCCCATGCTCATGTTTGGTCTTGGAGGTATATACGTCAACTTCCTAAAAGATGTGTCCTTCAGGCTTTCACCCTTAAGCGAAGAAAACGCATGGGAAATGATTAAGGAGACAAAGGCTTATTTGTTACTACGAGGTATTAGAGGAGAACCTAGCTCAGACATCGACTCTGTTGTGGATGTAATGTTACGCGTCTCACAATTGGTGACAGACTTCACTCAAATCAACGAGATGGACATAAATCCTCTTTTTGTCTATGAAAAGGGAAAAGGCTGTTTAGCGTTAGACATAAAAATGACGATTAAACCAGAATGAGATGAAAGTATTGACAACACCGAGTCTATTTGTTTGCTCAATAGAAAGCTTTTCTGGTAAAAGCATGTTCTGTTTAGGTCTCGCATTAACACTCAGGGAAAATGGCCATAAAGTAGGCTACTTTAAACCAGTTGGCTGGGAAATGATAAGAGACTCGGATGGAAGAAAGGTAGATGAAGACGCCCAACTTATGAAAGAAGTGTTAAATCTAAAGGCTCCCCTCGAAGAGATCTCTCCAATCATTCTCGGCACGAGATTCCTCGAAGAAACTTCGAAGATTGATCCCAAGACGTGCGAAAAAAGGGTTCTTCAAGCCTACGAGAATGCATCAGATGGAATAGAAATAATGATTATTGAAGGACCCCACACCTTTGGTGTGGGAGCATCAATCGGCGTGGAATGCATGTCCTTGACCAAGAAGTGGGATTCACACATCGTTTTAGTATCAACAATGGACGATGACACTGTAGTAGATAGAATCATACTAAATAAGAAGTTTATAGATAGTGTTCACGGAAACTTCCTTGGAGCCGTCATGAATTGTATTCCAAAGACGTCCATAGAACGTGTTAAAGGATTTGCATCACCAATCCTGATGAAACAAGGTATCGACGTCTTGGGAGTGATACCGGATAAGATCTCATTGAGAGCTCCAACGGTAAGAGAGATCTGTAAAAACATAGCCTGCACCGTTTTGACCTGCAAAGATCGGATGGATCTTTTAGTAGAAGACGTACTCGTCGGAGCCATGACCCCTGAAAGCGCTTTATCGTATTTCAGAAAATCGATGAGGAAAGCAGTGATCACGGGAGGAGATAGAGTAGGTGTTCAATTAGCCGCCCTTCAAACAGACACCTCTGTTCTGATCTTAACAGGCAATATTTATCCCGATGTAAGGATTTTAGCGAGAGCTGAACAAGTAGGGGTTCCCGTACTTCTTGTGCCTCACGATACATATACAACCGTAAAAGAAATTGCTAACCTTTCAGGCAGGATTAAACCAAAGGAAACCAAGAAAATAGAATTAGCTAAAAACCTAGTTAAAGAGTACGTAGACTGGAAATCGATTTTAAGTGCTCTAATGAAGCAAAAGAAAGCCTAATCTAAACCTTGCTAGCCTCGTAACGACATATTATACGTTTTATTTGTTATGAAGAATGTTTCTGTTAAACTAAACTTCATAATATCTCATCGTTTATCCAAAATGTCGTCCGCGGAAAAGATGGAATGAAACTCAGGTTCCATTGCAAATATAGAGAAATTTATGCGTGCTAAGGGCGATTGGGTAGATAGAACCTTTTTATTTTGCTAGCTAGCCTTTGCGGTACAAGATAAAGACGAAGAAGGGATGCTGTTCGTGTCACGAGGATTGATATTAGATAGAAAATTTTATGAACGTGACCAAGAAGTTGTTGCAAAAGAGTTACTCGGTAAGCGGTTGATCCGAAGATTGGATAGACATATCTTGGAGGGATTGATTGTCGAAACCGAGGCCTATTATGGTTTGGATGACCCCGCATCTCGCGCGTATCAAGGACTGAAAAAATATAACA
>JAZFSF010000294.1:0-6771 GCA_036446055.1 Bathyarchaeia archaeon
CGCCAAGAATCAATGGTAAGACCAATGTGGGATTGGGGAGGCCACTGGCATGACCCACACCCATCACCGAAGGGGGTCAAGAGAATCTCTCGAAAACGACTTCGTGGTCTTAGCCATGATCGACCCAGCAGTCAAAGCCCAACATACCTATAAAGAAGCCTTGACGAAGCGGGTTACGCGGTTTCTAGATATCTGTGGAAGACATAATCCAGTTGCCCTAGCTGCTCGCACACCTGATAGACGACTGCGGTACCTCAAAGGGTGGGAAGCCAATATGGACAGCGGTATCCACCGCGTAGCGAACATGAAGGAAATAACGTCTTGTGAGGATATTGAGGGAATTGGACACGCTGTATACACCAAGAAACCTGACGTAATAGGCTTACTGAAGGAGTTGAGGAAGGCCGATTTGGGACTCAGCATAGTTGTGAGCGGAGTATTCGAGGAAGTCTTTGACGCCTGTCAGAGAGCAGGAATCGAACCCCACACCGTCAACATGAGCCTTGAAACCTGGGGTAAAACTGACCTACTCCCTAAGAGCTCGGTCCTGGAGCTCTGCACGATGTGCGGCCACGCGATGATCGCCCCAAAACTCGCTGAGACCTTGATGGACAGGGTTAAAAGAGGCAGCATGACGCCTGAGGAGGCTGCCGTTGAACTTGGGAAACAATGTACATGTAACATCTTTAATACCGTAAGAGCCGCAGAAATCATCCGCAGCAACACCATAGAAAAAACATAATCCCAAGGAAACCATTCAAAAAAAACAGACATCAACTGACAAAGCGGGAGACCACTAGCCAGCTTCTTTTTATGTCTTTTTACAAGTCACCCGTATAATTGTTAGCAGTAAAGTGATCCAGAACATTCTTGCTAGCATGCTTATTCGGGTGTCTTTCACATTCTTGGTATGTGACTACGTGAAACTCGTCCTTCTAGCATATATCTTAGGTATGTATTTACATGACAGATAGCTAGCTTCAAATCCCTCTCTACTATTCCGCGTTTGCGTAAAAGTTTAAAGTAAGTTAGACGAGGTAAAGATAACCGGGCTTCCCATAGCCTTAAACTATGTGAGAGAGATGTTGGTTGAAGTCTACTGCTTTGGTTCGTAAGAAGGCATTGCTGCTAGAGGCAGGAGCGATACACCTTTTAAATCCTGAGCTTTCAACCCGTGCTGAAAGACCATCAGCAGGTCCAGATGCGGGTCTTAAGGCTTTTTACCTCGGGTTTGGACGTCACCGCGTTCGAATGACCATAGCTCAGAACTCCAGTGAAACCCCGTTTAAGCTGAAAAGGGAGGGGGATGGTTATTGTGTTATGCGAGGAGAATCCACCTTTTTGAGGAACGTGACCGTGGAAACCCCCTTTCTTCATTCCCCAAACCAGGTCTTCATAAATCTGGCTTCACCATGTATCTTCAGCTGCAAGTTCTGCGCTACTCCAAAGTTGAAGATTAGGTTTACGTTAAGTCCGAGAAAGGTTCTGGCATTAATAAGGGCCGCTATGAGGAGAGGAGGGGTTGAGGGTATAGCTCTCACTAGCGGTGTAGTCGATTCCGAGGAGAAGACTATCAAGCTCATGGTAGACGCCGTCAGACTCATCAGGGAAGAGCTTGGTCACGAAATACCGATAGGTGTGGAGCCATATGTTACCAAGAAAAGCCACATTGATGAGCTTTACAGTGTTGGCGCAGATGAAATGAAGATAAATGTCGAAAGCTTTGACCGGGAAATCATTAAGGCGGTATGCCCCGGTATCGATTATGACAAGGTTCTTTCAGCACTGGAGTACTCAGTAAATGTCTTTGGAAAAAACGAGGTTTGCAGCAACGTCTTGATCGGGTTAGGGGAGTCCGATGGCAACGTTCTTCATGGTTTGGAATGGATGGCTGAGAGGGGCGTGGTAGCTAATCTACGACCCCTACTCATCAACCCACTCAGGAGGCGAGACCTCGCTGAAGCAACACAAGGCAGGGCAGCAAGGCCAAGTGCAGCTAGAATGCTGAAGCTGGCTTTGAGCTATAAATCCATACTGGAGAAGCATGAGTTGAAGACTTTTATGTTTAAAACCATGTGCCACAAGTGCATGGGCTGCGAAATCACTCCACAACAGGACGTTTGAACGGTACATGCTCACTCCAAAACATTGCGCAGAGGTTAGCGTGATTAACGCTGGGAAAGGATTCTCGCCAGAGAAAATTATTGAGGAATTGATTGGCAAACCAACATACTACCTGACCAGATACGTTATTTTGAGGGAGAGAGACGACAAATTAAGATCTAGAGAAAGGGCCTCCATCATTGAGGTGAGGACTGAGGGAGAATATCTGCTGAAGACAATCGTAGGAGGGAAGGTGTTAGTCCACTCAGATAAGTGCGTAACCATAGTGGACCCAGCCATCGATGAATTTACATTAAACCAAGTAGTCTTGAAAGCCGTTTCAGTGAGGCTACATGATGAGGCGGAAGCAGTCATATTGTCTGGTAGAAACGAGAACATAACTTTTGTTTCTCTGGACGAAAAAAACCTGAAGGTACCCTTGAAGATATTGCTGGTTGACACCATCCCACCTAGACCAAGTAGGCTGGAGGGTTTAACCAAAGCAGCTAGGACTTCGGGGCAGATAAGTGAACATATAAAAATCGAGAGCTTAAATGTAGACGCCTCTGAGTTGGTTAAAGAAGCCTACAAGGAAGGTGGGCTGGTTTTCACGCCATGCCCCATAGGAGAATCGTTAAGCCCTCACCAATCGATTACAAGCTTCGCAGACATCGTCGAAAGGGCGAAAAGCGGTAAACCAACACTGCGTATAGACCTTATCGGATGCTCACTATCTCAGACGACCCTTAATATGTTAAAGGAAACCATGGGATTGAACCTAGAGGTGACCCTGAGAGATATTTGTCCTCTTCACGCGGCCAGAAAAGCCGCGTCACAATCGGATGCGCATGGCTTTATCGTGAGGTGCTGTAAGACTGTGGAGAATACTAGGACTATCCATATCCGCGGTAAGCCCTTGATGGTTCTTCCCTGGGCGCCCTCACTAAAAGAACTTGTGAATGCTTTTGATGATCTGGTTACGCTGGTCACAAGTTTGGATGTGGTATGAGACTGGTTCGTGTTTGGCGTCTCATTGACAGTTGCTTAGTTGATGGACGTACAAGCCAAGCCTTGGATGAGGCCATTCGAGAAGCGAGATTGAGAGAGATAGTGCCCAATACGCTCCACATGTACAGGAGAAAGCCCCCCGCTGTCTCGATAGGGAGGTACCAAAATATTGAGGAAGTCGTGGACTTAGAGTACTGTAAAGAGCATAGAATAGATATAATTCGCAGAACGAGTGGAGGAGGGACAATATACACTGATTCAAATTGCTTAGAGTATGCGGTAGTAGTCAACCAAGGATACTCTGAAATACCGATGGACCTTGAAGGATCCTTTAAAGTCATATGCACCGGAATAATCACAGCGCTTAATAAGCTTGGTATAGACGCTTCCTATAAGCCGGTAAACGACGTACTTGTTAGAGGGAAGAAAATATCGGGAAACGCCCAGAGAAGAAGACGTGTACTTCTTCAACACGGAACCCTACTCGTAGACGCAGACTTTGAATCCATGAGCAAGGCGCTGAGAATGGGAGACGAAGGAAAAGCGAAGTTGATGGAAAGGCTGACAACCGTAAGAAGCGAAGCCAGTCGAGTTATTAATGTAGAAGAGGTCTCAGAAGCTCTGATGATGGGCTTTGAGGAAATCCTATCTATGAAATTGGTGAAGGGAAAACTGACTACTTGGGAAGAGGGGAGAGTCCAAGAGTTAAAGGAAAAATACAAGTCCAAATCGTGGATTCGAAAAGTCTGTAAGAAAGTCCCTAATTAACTTGAGCCGCGTACAATCACACCAACTTTATGGATGACTGAGACCGGTCAAACAATCGTTCTAAACTGGTTAGATAGCTAGTTATACAGTCGTATCAAAGATATGAGAGTTACTCGATTTTATATAACTAGGCGGTTTTCGGTTAATATACGTCGTCTATCTAAATATTATAAAATAATCTAATGGAGGCTGGAAGTGGACATAATATCTCTGTCACCATCTGTTGAATCTCTGTTCTGGAAATATATAACTCAGGACATCTTCCATTACATATTTTTTGCGTTTGATTGGAAATATTATAGGAATGAGACAGAGATTCTTCTGGCGATGCAACGGAAGCAGATCATTGGGATGATGCTGGTTTACCGGGACAGGATAGTACAATTGCGAGGAAGCGCTCAAGCTACCAAGATTCTCTTTAAGGAACTGGATTTAGACGAGGTTGAATTACTGGTTTCGAAGAATCATTCATCTCTGGTCCTCGAAAAATACAATCCGACTTTTACTACTAACTTAACACTTATGCGTGTGCATAGAGGAGAAGAAAATCCTCAGATAATACATACCATTGTTCCATTGGATGCTTCTGATGCAGAGGATATGGCTTCGATACTGAGAGAGGGAAGTCCCGAAATTTGGGGTGATGTGACCCGTCAACAAATCGTGGAAGGAATGGATGACCAAACGTGGATTGGGATTAAGGTAAAAGATGAACTTGTGTCTCTATGTAGTTTTCGAATAACCGAGTGGATGGGACTTGTTGGGAGAGTTGCTACACATAAAAAGTACCGGAATGTGGGGTATGCGAACTCGATGACGTCTGATGCAGTTAAATATATGTTGCAAACTTGCTCCGATGCGATTATTTTTGTGAGAACAGATAATCCTTCAGCAATCCAAGTATATCAGAAAGTTGGATTCAAACCATATAAAAAATATTTCTTTATGAAGGGAAAAAAGAAATAGCAACTATGAACTTACCATTTATGGTCCTAAGGTGAGAGAGGACTATCTCGCTAAATGCTACTATGCAGCTTTAGGGAAGTAGAGACCCTTCTTTTCTACAGTTAGAATGGTTTTGTTAGAATGAAAGCAAGAAATCTTTTCTCTGTTTATCGGTAAATGAACGGTGAAGTACTCTTTCGCTGCATATAGCCTACAACAATAGGCTGTTCGAACAAAGCTCTTACAACATATGGGACCAAATTCATTAGCGATTCTATCATTTGTCCTCGCTAACACAAGCATAGTAATTGCGAATTCTCTATCTTTTGAGCAACCTTCGCCCAGAAGTACACTGAAGGCAACACTATCCTCATGGCTACACCACAGACACCAGTGAGGACACAGTATGGAGGCCTTGATTGTTTTGTACTCGTTTCATTGCCTCAACGATTTGCTCATTGGATACGCCTAAAGACCCTCATTCTTTAGTGCCGCTAGGAGTGATGAGGTAGTAATGAGAGCATGTTCATAACCGAAAAATGGTATCTCTAGATGGGACATAAGTAGCTCTGCTATTACCAAGGAATCCTCTTCGTGCGTAGGAAGGGCGATATCTTCGATAAGCTCAAACGTTCCTCTGCTTTGACATTCGTTACAGATAGAGTAGCCCTTGAGGAAGCGTACAGATCCCTTTTCTTCAATATTTTTAAAAGAATATTCTAGTTTACTCATGGACTCAGCTAGTTAGCTTACTCGTTTTTCATTCTATTCCAAGGACCTTTAGTAAGTCAAAAGTTTTAAAGAAACAAAAACGTTAATCCCTTTAAGACATTACTGCTAGCATTATTAATCAAGCACTCTGCCTAGGCTGTGTTCTTCAATCAAGTCGCGTACTTTTTTGGCGTGCTCCGTAACTTTGTCCTTGACAATCTTTCGTGGGGATGGAGGAATCACCTTTCCGCCTTTCATCACCAGTGCCGTCGAAGCGAGGGATCTTATGTCCTCCAGTGGGTTCCCCTTCACCGCAATAAGGTCTGCTTCCTTGCCTTTTTCCACGGTCCCTATAAGACCGTCAAGTCCCATTGCTTCTGCTGGCTTCGAGGTAGCTGATAAAAGGGCTTCCATGGGAGTCATACCTCCTCGAACCATGAGTTCAAGGACAAGGGGCAGCTGCCCCATTAAATCCAGAAACAAATCATCTGATCCAGCGAGCATCTGGACGCCGGCTCGCCTAAGGCCCATGAAATTCTCGAATTTGTATTCTAGCTCGATAGGATCCAACTTTGTGTGAATGATGTGATCCACGAGGACGCCTGCTTTAGCGATTTCCTTGGCAACGTCTTCTCTAAACGTGTGTCCAGGATACTTGCCTTCTGGTTCAAGGAAGCTGCAATGCTCAATGACGTCAAATCCTGCGTCCACAGCATTGAGTATTGCCTGAGTAGCATGGCAGTGAACCGCTGCGGTCTTACCTGCGTTGTGGGCGACATCCGTGGCTCCTCTCAGCTCCTCCACGCTGTAAGAGGCGCGTCTGCGATCGGTAATTCGTGTGCCACCCCCCGAGGCCATTACCTTTATGAAGTCGGCTCCTTCCGTAATCAACCTCCTTGCAGTCTTTCTCACCTCTTCGTATCCGTCGGCTACAGCATTACAAAAGTAGAAGTGGCCTCCAGTCATCGTTATCGCCCGACCGGAGAGAATCAGACGCGGTGTTTGAATGATCCCCGTCGCGGATGCTTCGCGAAGGTCAAAGGCCACCCGATTGCGCGTCCCCAAATCCTTAACCGTTGTAATGCCCGCGTCTAGAACAGAACGGGCATTGACAACTCCTGTAAGTAGAAGATGTGCATCGGAATGAGCGAACATCTCTTCGTAGAAGCTACCAGCACCCAAGGCGAGATGAATATGGGAGTCAATCAAGCCGGGAAGAACAGTCATGGTGGAACA
>JAZFSF010000295.1:0-3544 GCA_036446055.1 Bathyarchaeia archaeon
ATAAGTGATGAAGAAGCGTATTCAACAATGATTAATCTGTGGAAAGTCGGGATTCCTGCAACACCCAGCGGTGGTAGCTATGTTGCTGGTTCTTTAAGGTTGGCTTCTAACTTGAAGGGAGAAAAAATAAATATTGTTACGATGATTTTTGATTCTATTGAATTTTACAAGAGCATCCTAAGTCTATGGGTGCCTAAGATATTGAGTTCTAAGCTTGACATTGCGACCTTTAACGTTCTTAAAACAAATGTACTTCAAGAAAGAACCTCCCACATCCAAAGGCTTAGAGAAGGAAAGAATGCCCTATACAATTCTATAAGCTAGCTAGCATTAAACTGATTACAGCCCAGAAGATTTGAAGAGAATCTATAACAGGGCCTTCAAGTCTTATCTTAACGTCTTTTTGGCGTTAAGGCTTACAGATTTTACAAGGTGAGTGTTTATAGTCTCTGTTTTTTACCATCTCTGTTACTTTTGCCTAGGTTTCACCTTTTTTATCAGAGTACCAAGCTAGCTTTGTTCAAATCTGGCTTGGCACACCACTTCATAGGGTTCAATAGAGATTAAACTAGATTAAATATAAAATAAATGATAGGGAATTAAATAAGGAAGCAAAAAACAAAAAAAACTCAATTGATCTCTAAATGACTGCTCTTTAAAACCACATCGTTGTGTCTGCATCTAATGCGAGGTCATTTAGGGTCGCTGCCCCAACGATTTTCACGCCTGGAATCAACTCGACAGTCTGCCAGCCTAGCATCTGTTTCGAGGCTTCACACACTAAAATGGGGATTCCCATATTAAGTGTCTTGTCGATCATCTCCTTCACACTTGGAAATGCTCCCAATCGGATTTTTTCCGCTGCTCCTGGCAATAGGGTTCTCAATCCTTCGCCAAGGTAGTAGACTTTTGCGTCAACGTCCATGGCCTTAGCAGTCTGTGCTAACACTAACGGCGAATACTGGCGCTCTGGCTTATCACTGGTTTGCACATATAAAATCGATTTTTTTTCCGTCATCACATTATGCCTCTTATATTAATTGTTGTGGCTATAAATTATAACATTATTATATATAAGCATGTAATTAACTTCAGTTCTTACCATCTATACTAGCTAGCTAATGACTCTGATGTCTTGGGAACATTAACGGTAAGTCTTTTTACACGGAGCTTTGAGTTTTGATGTGAATCCTTGGGATTGGGGTTCGATAATCTTTAGCAGTTGCCTGTTTCTACTTGATCTTTACTTTGTGTTTATCGGGTTCCAGCGTTGTCTTCTTTAAAATCTTGGTTTGCAGCAAGCCATCTGTTAAGTGCAGTTGAACGTTGTATCTGTTGGTTCTAATGACTCTCTTACGTCACAAAAGATAGCTCTTCTACATATCAATTATTTTCTTAACGCTTTTCACTATGCCGTCAGCGTCGATACCCTGTTCCGCGAGAAGCTTTTCAGGTGGACCGGAATGGAGTTTTAAACGTACGGCTAGGATGTGAGGCTGGAAACCTAAGGAAGCCACGGCTTCTCCCAGTCCACCTTGAGCATAGTGATCTTCGACTGTTAATAATTGTCCGGTTTCTTCATAGGCTTTACGTAGCGTTATTTTGTCAAGGGGTTTCACAGAGTAACAGTCAATGATACGTGTGGATATCGCTTCATCTTTCAATTGCTTGTAAGCTTTTAGGGCTTCATGGACGGTTATTCCTGATGCTAGTATGGAAATGACGTCGTTTTTACTTTGGTACAGTACTTTGCATCCACCAATACTGAAGGTCTCATCTTTTTCATATATTACCGGAGTCTTCGGTCGGGTGGTTCTTACGTAGGAGATTCCGTTTTGGTTTGCGGATAAACAGGTGAGTTTCTCGCAACTCACTGCGTCACAGGGATAAAGAACTGTACTTCCTCTCAGAGAACGGACTAATGCTATATCTTCCAATCCCATCTGGGAAGGTCCATCTTCCCCAATTGAGATGCCTGCATGGGATCCCGAGATTTTCAATTCGGCTCCAGAATAGGCTGCCATCCGCATTTGATCATACGCTCTGGTCAAGAAACAGGAGAAAGTTGCTAGGAACACTTTTAACCCATGAGTTTGGAGACCTACGGCGATACTGACCATGTTCTGTTCAGATATATAACATTGCAGACTTCGACTCGGGAACTTGTTAAAGAAAAAATCCGTATAAGTCGAGTTCTTTACATCACCGTCCAGCACTATCATATTCTTATTTTGTTCACCTAACTTCACCAGCGCCTTTCCATAAGCAACTCGAGTGGTAACCATCTCCCCTTTTTCATAATCAGTCTCAATGGTAAACTCCGCTTTCTGATCCAGTTTCGGTGTTGAAGCGTGAATAAAGTTTTTCGGCTGGAAATCTCCATGTATAATTCTAGGAAGTATCTCGGCTTGAGCCCTTCTCAGTTCCTCTTCACTCAATACTTTACCATGTTTACCTTCAACGTTCTCTAAAAAACTCACCCCTTTTCCCTTAACTGTTTTAGCGATTACGAAGGTTGGGGTAGCTGAAGCTTTCGCTTTACATAAAGCCGTTAATAGTTCTCTAACGTCATGTCCATCACACTGAATAGTGTTCCAGCCGAAGCCTCCAATCCTTTTAGCGTATTCTTCGGAGTTCCACCCGAGCATGGTGGGGCCAGACTGTCCCAACCGGTTCATGTCCAATATGGCTATTAGATTTGAAATCTCAAGTTTTCCCGCTAGGTTAATGGCTTCCCATACTGATCCTTCAGCCATCTCACCATCTCCGACCAACACGTAGATCCGCTTATTTATATTACAAATTTTTTTAGCATAGGCCATTCCAAAGCCTAACGACAATCCTTGTCCCAACGACCCAGTCGCCACACGTATCTCTTTCAATCGTGTTGATGGATGTCCCTCTAATTTGGATGTGAAGCCTCTTAGGGTCAGTAACTTTTTTTCAGATATGAGGCCCATCTCAACTAACGCAGCGTAGAGGATTGGTGCTGCATGTCCTTTTGATAACACGAATTCATCGTTGTCGATGTATTCCATGTGAGCAGGGTCGAAACTCATCTCATTAAAGAAGAGGACAGACACAATCTCTGCACATGACAAGCAGCTGGTCGGGTGACCTGACCCAGCTTGACTAGTAGATCTTAAAGTGTGCAATCGTAACAGGTTTGCTTTAGCTTCCAATCCTTTAATGACGCTAGCCAACTATTCCGCCTTCCAATTTTAGTATTCCTCATTATCTATTTATTTTATACGAAACCTAATTTTCCCCAAATTGCTTTCTTCAACAGGGCGTAAGACTTCGTTGGTTTAACTAACTAGTTTCTCACGCGTACGATAAAATAATATATCGCCAACTACTAATTTGAAAGTGTGGGGTCTAAAACTATGGTAAAACTTGGAGATTTATTGAAAGAAGCTGATTGGAAGGTCGAGAAGCATGTACCTGTTATCGAGTGTTCTGATGCAGTCGAAGCAGATGAAATATTCAAGATAACAATTGGATTGGGAAAAGAGGTGGCTCATCCCAACACGACAGAACACCA
>JAZFSF010000296.1:0-3992 GCA_036446055.1 Bathyarchaeia archaeon
TTCTTTCTCAAGGTTTTGGACGCATCTGTATCTAGGTTTGTTTAAAAAACGTTATATTATAAAACGCATCAATTTGTTTTGAGGTTCTTGATCTTGAAAATAGTTGATGTGAAGACTTACGTCGTGGGAATTCGTCGTCGCAACTGGGTATTCTGTAAAGTGGTGACTGATGATGGGATTGAGGGATGGGGTGAGTGCCCTGCACCTTGGCTTAGAGAACATGCACTAACACAGGCGATTCAAGAGTACAGCAAAAGATTTGTGATTGGTCAAGACCCGTTCAACATCGAAGAGATCTGGGAATCCCTCTATAAGACTCAAGGTAGCTATCGTAGTGGCGAGAGCAGCTCTCACTCCCATCACTTCCAACACCCAGGCGTCTTCCATGGGCAAGTGATAGGTGCGATTGAAATGGCGTGTTGGGACATCGTTGGGAAGGCGTTGAAGCAACCAATCTACAGGTTATTAGGTGGAGTTAAAAACGAGAAGTTAAGAGCTTACTCGTATATTTCAAATTTAGCTGAATGGCGTGCTGGGGATTCACCGGAGAAAGCTGGGAAGGCAGCTGCAAAAGTGGTTGAGCAAGGTTTCACCCTCTTTAAGTTTGACCCGATACCTGGGGGAAGTGCGTATAATCCTTCGGTGAGATACCCCCGAGAAATTTCTTTGAAGGAGCTTAGATATACGGACGCTGTGCTCAAATGTATGCGTGATGCTGTTGGAGATGAATGTGACATAGCTATGGGAACCCATGGACAATTAAACACCCATAGCGCCATCAGATTTGCTAAGATTCTGGAGAAGTATGATTGTTTATGGTTCGAGGAGCCGGTTCCAATGGAAAATGTCGACGAGATGGCAAGACTTGCACAACACATCAGTGTTCCCATCGCGCAAGGCGAAAGGTGCTCCACAAAATGGGATTTTCGCCTCTTGCTCGAAAAACATGCCGCTCAAATCCTACAAATAATGGTGGGTCAGAACGGGATACTTGAGTCAAAGAAGATTGCGGGAATGGCAGAAGCTTACAACGCGCAGATTGCGCCTTGGATGGCTTGCGGACCAGTAAACGCTGCAGCGAATATACAATTAGACGTTACCTCTCCCAACTTCCTAGCCCAAGAAGGTATCGGAATGATGACTGGTGTTTACGCGGAGATCCTAGAAGAACCTATTAGAATCGAGAAGGGCTATATAATACCGTCAACTAAACCTGGATTAGGTATTGGTAGGGTTAAAGAAGAGTTGTTTGATAAATATCCCTATCAACCTTAGAATTCTTTTCCCTAGTACGGTGTACTCATCGAAGAAGCTTAGAATTTCCCTTAACACAGATATTCGTCTTAGTATGATTAAAGGGTGCTCTTCTCTCCTAAAATGAAGTGTTTTCTTCGATTCTTGATATTTCAGTAGTAAAAATTGATTTTTAAAGTGAGTTAATTACGTCCTAGACTCTTGTAGGTCTTATTATGATAAGAAACCACTATATCTTTGGAGAAAATCAAAGAAGATATCGTTTGTTTTATATATTTTATAACATATATAATGAAATTAGGAGATTATTATGAAAGGCTGTGAAGCAATCGCAAAGATTCTAAAAATTGAAGGAATACCTTTTATAACTGCGTATCCTGGTGGAGGACCTAGTTCCCCTGTATCCTCGATTATTAATGAGGCAAACGCTGTAGGGATCAGAACAATCCTTCCAAGGACCGAGAGAGGTGGAACTAACATCTCAGATGGCTACGCGAGAATTAGCGGTAAAGTCGGTGTTAACGCCTTATACAGCGGTCCAGGAGTTGAGAACGCCTTCGCAGGGGTTGCACAGGCTTATGCTGATAATTCACCACTCCTAGTTCTCGCTGGACAAGCGAGGAGAATGCAAATGGGTGCTGGATCTGCTAACAACGATTTCGACGCTCTTTATGTCTATAGAAATATAACAAAGTGGTCTGAACGCATAAATTTAGCTCAACGAGCGCCTGAATTCCTTAGAAGGGCTTTTACTTATATGCGAACAGGTAAGCCTAGACCAGTTTTTCTTGAGATGCCGTTTGATGTAGCCATGGAAGAGTTTGACGATGACCTCTTCAAATATGAGGCGGTTAAGGGTTGGAAGTCTGGTGGAGACTTGCGTGATGTAGAAGTGGCTGTGCGAGCTATTATCGCTGCTAAAAATCCTCTCTTCTTTGCTGGTGAAGGTGTATTGTACGCTCGTGGATGGAAAGAGCTTGCTGAGCTTGCGGAACTGGTTCAAGTTCCTGTAATGGCGAGTATGAAGGGAAAAGGTGTTTTTCCTGAGGATCATCCGTTATCGGTTGGCGTTTCGGGACAAGCGGCCAGCGATGTGGGACGACACTTCTTAGGTAAGGCAGATTTGGTTTTTGCGATAGGAGCCAGTCTCTCGAGGGGGCCAGGCATTCGTATCCCCGAGGGTAAGGTAATTATCCATTCGATCATCGACGAATATGCCATTAACAAAGATTACTTAGTTAACCACGTAATCATAGGGGATGCAAAATTGGTCTTAAGGCAGATGATCGATGAGGTGAGGAAACAGATTGGAGATGGTGGTCGCAGACCTAATGAAATCTTGACCGACGAGATCGCGCGTTTGAAGGAGGAGTGGCTTAAGAAGTGGATGCCGTTGCTGACCTCAAATGAGGTGCCGATCAACCCGTATAGAGCCGTCTGGGACCTACGGAACACCATAGACAGAAAGAATGCTATAGCGACCCATGACGCTGGTTGGCCTCGTAACCAGTTTGTCCCATTCTGGGAGACGCCGACTCCTAGGGGTTATCTAGGGTGGGGACATCACAGCACACTGGGTTTCTCAGTCGCTGGATCTATTGGGGCAAAGCTAGCAGAACCTGATAAGACGGTTCTAAGCTTTACAGGTGATGGAGCCTTTGGCGAAGGAGGAATAGAGTTTGAGACTGCGGCAAGACATAAGATACCGATCTTGATGGTTATACCTAATAATGGAGGGTTAGGACACTACTCTGCAGATTGCCCCGCTCACTGGAAATACGCTGGAGACTACGCCAAAATCGCGGAAGGAATGGGCGGATATGGCGAGAGAGTTGAGAAGCCTGACGAGATCATCCCAGCAATCAAGCGAGCGTTAAAGGCCATGAAATCTGGAAAGCCAGCCCTACTCGATGTAATATCTAAGCTTGAATGGTCTTCACAGAGCACAGGTCCTAAAATCTAGACTAAGACGTGTAAAAACTAAATAAAAAAGAAAAATGGAGAGGGCAGGGTCTACTTTCTGGATTGATGCTATGGCGTTCCTATATCGCTCTTCACTTTGTATTCATCGATTAATGCAGTGATACGCCCCCAAGTCCCGTCCTCAATGAAGATACCTTCACTTCGACGCTTCTTTTCAGTAATCCACTCCGGTTCTCCAGGATAAAGAACTTCGTTGAAGCCTTCGGCTGGTTTAGAGGATTTGATGGATTTGATGAAATCTGTTACATCACGTTTGAAATCTTTTAGAGGATAAAACGCTTCAACGTTGAAAACAGAAATGAAACAACCGTCGTTATGACGATGCTCTATTCCATGACGTGCCTTCCATTGCTCACGGTAGTCGCCAAAGCCGAGTCCGGTTAGTACACTTGACAGTATCTCCACTATGACGGAAAGGCCAAAACCCTTATAACCGAGATTTCCACCCACGGGCAGAAGGGCTCCTCCCGCAAAGAAGTCGTTGGGATCAGTTGTGGGTTTGCCTTCCTTATCAATTATCCAGCCTAAGGGTACAGATTTATTACGAGCTCTTGCCAAGCCAATTTTTCCTGAAGCCACAGCACTGGTAGCCATATCCAGAAGAAGGGTGCCATCTAGATTGCTGGGAACCGCGATGCTTAGAGGATTAGTGCCTAAACGACGTTCCATACCACCGAATGGCGCTACTTGTTTGGCTCCCGCTCCTGAATCAGCGGTGATCAACGCAATCATGCCCTCCTCTGCAGCCAATGGAG
>JAZFSF010000297.1:0-6114 GCA_036446055.1 Bathyarchaeia archaeon
GTCGAATCGATATCTTCTGTTCTATCTTCCTTGATGATTATTTGTCCCTTTTCTTTAGGGTAATGGGTGGCAACTAACTTCCTCTCCTTTCAGTTGATGAGGATTCTAAAAGATCCCTTCGGATTTACTTCTTCCCTCTCACGTTTTCTCGCTTCCAGTCTCTTAGCATCTTTCTCTAACGGTCTGTCGTAAATGGTTTTCTTCAACCGTTTATCCTTCAAGAAGAGTAAATCAATGCCAAAATCCTTTGGGACGGAAAACCTCTGCTTCGCCAGAAACATCATTTGGGATGCGATAGTAAACTCTTTCACTCTACCTCGCGTCTTGACACTTTCCTTCTGTCGTTAAAACAATGCCTGCCTTCACTTCGGAGGCCACGCCAGCGAGAAATGTGTTCAAACTCATCGAATCCGTATCTAATAAATCAGTCACGTTCCCTGAGCCAAAGAGAATGGGCATGGCCCTTTCTCTGAGTAAACGACTTAACACGTCGACTGTACGCTAATCGTCAACTGGACTAAAACCAAACGTGCTGGCAATCCGGTCATACCACGCTTGCCAATCCTTCACACTCACGGTTCTCAACTAACAGCTTGTTAATCATCACAGGAATGAAACGTCATATTTCCTAATATTCTGAAAAGATTGACTTAGCCCTTTTTCTTAATCCCCTTCTGTCGTCTTGGTTTCCTGTGGTTCTTCATACCTGAGGCTTTTCTCTTAATTACGATTAAACAGGCCTGTCCAAAAAGCAATTTCGATAGAGTCGGGAGAGGATTTCCCCTTCACTAGCTACTGTTTCTGTCACGTACAACCCAACCCTTATCCAGATAGACTGTTTGGCCAACCGTCGAGATTTGCACCCTCTGTTTAAAGGTGATGTTACTGGTTCTATCTGCTGCCTCGTGTACCTGTGTTTTTATAGAGACCTTCTCTGGATTCGGTTCATCTTCCAAGGCCTCAACGAGTACCCTTCCATCGACTGCCTTTGGATGAGCAAGTCCTAAAAGATGTAAAACGGTAGGTAGAAGATCCACGTTTCCAGATGGGATAACAGTCTTCGCTCCCCGCTTGAAGTGGGGGCCAGTGGCTATAAGGACGTTGTTGATCTCGTAGGGACTTATAGAGCCGTGGTTTCCACCTCCTACACCAACCTTGCCTTGAGCAAAGACACCTACACCAGTGATTCCTGAGAGGTTCGGAGAGCTTTTCCAAGCGAAAGACATGAGGATGTCTGGCGAACGTGGGTTCTGGTTTAGAATGAGATCTAAGGGAAACGTATATGGAATAGGGTCGGTGGACGAGGACGTAAATAATGGTCCACACCACGACTGCCTTGTGAGGAACTCGGTTATGACCTTCACCTTGGCTTGGTTGTGATTTTGAACATAAATGAGGATACAACCACCTGTACCCGTCAAGAGGACATCGTTGGACTCAGGGGATTCCTTTAACTCTGCCTTGATTAGCTCCGCAGCAACATCTACCGTGCAAGTCACCGTCGATTGTCCATGATCGGAGACCACGAGGATATCCGTTGAGGTGGCTAGCCCTTTAGCCTTCAAATACTTCGTAATCCGACCGAGTTCCAAATCGACTTGACTGATAGCCGCAAGGGCTTGGCGTGAGGAAACGCTTGTTTTATGTTGTGTACTGTCTGGATCGGACAGCCACAAGACCGTGACCGTTGGATCGTATTTGGGTATGACGTTATCCATCATGATGGTGGTGGCATGATGGATTTGGGTGGAGTTAGGGATTCCCTTGGGAGGCCAGGCTCCAACACTCGAATGTAGCATCTCTGCCTCTGTATCGGGAATGGTGAATTGAGGATTAATTAATAGACCCCCTGTCTCTTCCGCCTTGTGGTTATTAAGATAAGCACAACCGCTGCTTCCCACATTAATGCTGACCATCATCTTACCCCTCTCTCCTAAGATTTCACCCATGCTCTTCCTCTGAAGCGCATTACCTTTTGTCATTTCATCAAGGAAGGCGATACTGTGACGGTTACCTGTGTCTATCTTCCAGGGTAACTTGTCCTCGTGGATATAAAATTGATTTCCAACAAGTCCGTGACCACTTGGATAACAGCCTGTCACGAGACTTGCCACATTAACTCGAGTTTCCGTGGGAAAAGTAGCATGATGGCGTAGAAAACGAACCCCCTTCTGGGCTAAGTGACAAAGGTTAGGCATGTGCTCTTTTGTCATTTGGTCAGGACGCAACCCATCAAGAACAACGATTAAAATCATAACCAGATTTCCTCAATTATCTATTGAACATGCTATACACATAAGTTAGTGGGTTCGTTGTCAAAAAAAGGACGATTATTTGAAACTTGACTTCTCTTTACAAACGTCAATCTATATCAAGAATTTATTTGTTTAATTTCTTTACAAAGTTGATACTTCACAAATTCATATCGCATTAATGTTACTATTGAATTAGCTTTCAGGCATTGATGGTTATGAGGCTGCAAAAAGAGGATTCGGGTGTCTAAGGCTCTTAAGGTGCCTATGGTCGCTCTTACGTCTTTTGCTATGGCTGGAGATAAAAAAAAGTGCTGTGTTTAGGTTTCACGGGGTACCTCACAAAGCCCTTTGACACTGAGACGTCTGGGCAGAGAAAAAAAAGACTTCAAAACGATACTACATTAACGAGAAAGGAAGAAACGCTTTATTCTATCACTTAAAGTCCTTAGAAAGCACATTTATCATTAGTAAAATCAAAAGGATAGGAGGAAAAACCAGAAAATGGGTACCAACCAAACTGGTTCTCTCCTCGTTACTATTGTATCCTTTTCAACTAATAAGATATGAAGAAAAGAAGTTTAGAACCTAATTTATGAATTATTGAATCAACTGTCACTAGTTAGCTAGGATATGTGAATACACGCAAAGTAAGGAATTATAACTAGCTAGCTGAGCATGAAAACGCTTAATTAGTTAATCGAGTTGAAATTTATGTTGAGAGTATTATTTATGAAACGTATTTTCGGCTCTGGTGAGTTTAGATATGAAGTAGTGGACAACTGGGCTAAACGCCCAAGAGATTGGCCCTTCACTGATGTGGTTGGTGTGGGGTTGGACTCGAGGGATAGAGTTTATGTTTTCAACCGTGGTCCCCATCCGGTTATGATTTTTGATAAAGATGGCAACTTCATACGCTCATGGGGTGAGGGCATCTTCATAAGGCCTCATGGCGTGTTCATCGACTCGGATGACTCGATATGGTGTACAGATGATAATGGTCATACGGTCCGTAAGTTTGACATCTATGGTAATCTATTGCTTACAATAGGGTATCCGGGAGTCCCTATAGTTGAAACTTATGATTGGAATAAGCACTCCGATACAGGCTATGATGGAAGAGACTTTCTAACTATCAAACGTGCTGGACCGCCCTTCAACAGACCCACTAAGGCCGTTATAGCTCCATCTGGCGAGCTGTATGTCTCTGATGGATATGGAAATGCCCGCGTCCATAAGTTCTCCAAAGAAGGCAAGCTCCTCTTCTCTTGGGGAGAACCAGGTAGTGGACCAGGACAGTTTGCTATTCCTCACAGCCTTGTGGTGGACAAGCAGGGCAGAGTATATGTGGCCGATCGGGAGAATCGCCGTATACAAGTTTTCAGCAAAGAAGGAAAGCTAATAACTGCATGGTCTGGCTTGGAGAGACCCGATGACATGGTTATCGTAGGCGACAAATACATGTTCGTCGCCGAGTTAATTCATAGGGTAAGCATTTGGGATTTGGATGGAAGACTTCTGGCTCATTGGGGAGATGAGGAAGCGAGTAATGACGCAGGCCTTTTCATATCCCCCCACGCCATAGCTGTAGATTCTAGAGGGGTTCTCTATGTTGGAGAAGTATGTGATACAAATGGAAGATATGACAGGGGATCAAGGGCCGTTCAGAAATTCGTTCCAGTAAGATAATACAGTCTTATGAGGCCATAATGGCGGTTCAAGAAGCATTACAACACCTCTACTCTGGATTGCCTAGGTTAATATCTGCTAATTGGGAAACCCACATTGAGGGCGTGCTGGGGTTGAGTGGAGGATCAAAACGTTTTCTACTCTTTGATCGATCTAACAAGAGAGACTCAATCCTTTAACTTCCCCAACTTCGACTTCAACCGTTCCCGCTCAACCCTAGTATGCAAGTTAGTCAGAAGATTAATGGCGTCAAATTGAAAAGAGAGGTTACTTACTGTCATTGCGGGGTTTTCCCTACTCCAAACCTTAATCAGCGTGTCAAACGCTTCCTGCAATTTAGGATTACTTAATACCGGTCTCTACCTCTTGGATAATTGTTCTATTTCCACTAACAACAATCGTCACAAACTCGGAGTAATTTTCCTCGTCCTGACCATTAACCCAAACCCATCTTCCCCAATCTATTACACATCGATTTAGGCTCAAGTGGAGGATAGGTTAGTAAGTATTGTAGGAAGAGAGAGTTAGTTATAGATTAATTAATTTGCACGTTTCAGAAAACTCCATATCGCTTCCCTCACGACCTCTGATATGGATACATAGCGGCCTTCTGATTGCTCCACATGGGCTTTGATTTTCTCATAGAGGCTTGAGGGTATTACTACGCTACTGTAATTTTTTCTTGACACATTATCACCCCCTTATAGAGCTAGCTAGCTGCTAGAACAACATAAAATCCCGTACGAAGTTATTTAGAAATAAAAGGGATAAGGATGCTGTAACCCAGTAAAGTTTGGGTTAGTAACATCGTTAGCTAATAATTGAAAAATTATAATGATTAACTAAACAGCAATGTCACATCTGGCTAGAAAATCTCAACAGAAAAATAGGAGACATTGTTATGAGTAACGCGAAGAAATTCGGTCTCAACATTGAGCAAATACTTGAGGATTAAGAATTTTATGAGGCCATCAGAGACATAGTATTTAATTCTATAGATGAAGAAATCTGGACTAATACTGAAACTATAATAATTATTCACTGATGGGTATTTGACTTGAGAAAGATAAATAAATGCTGTTGATGATGTCTCAAACTGCTTGTTTGTAACTGTCTGAGGGCCGCTGTGGGGATTTGAACCCCACCTCCTGGCTCCATTAGCCCGAAGCTTCGAGGGGAAGCCTTCGTCAGGCCAGTACGCTGCCAGACTCCGCGGAAAGTTTTACTTTCCTCTACGTTACAGCGGCCACACATCCTTTGAAAAAACCATATCAATCTTATAATGTTTCTTATCATAGATGTTTTTTACAATGAGTAGGTGATGCCTTTTTGGTTTTCTCAACTTTTTATCTAAAATTTGAGTTACGAGGCCGAATCCACAACTTCCTTTTTAAGATAAGATTGTGTACAACGAATGAAAACGCATCCATCAATAATGACAGTTGTTTAATCATTTCCTAAATAAATTATAAAGAGACTAAAAATTTATAACGTTGATTTATTAGATGGATAAAGTTTAAGAAACCAGAGACGCCTTCTCTGCCCTTGAAGCATACAAGATTTTAATAAGAACAAGGGAAAAAGAATTTATCCGAGAAAAATGATTAAGAAATAAGTTAGAGACTGCATTAGCAGGGACTTTTATTCTCTGCTATTTAATGAAGTAAAATCGCCGGGGTGGCTGAGTGGTTAAAGCGGTCGGCTGCAGACCGACTTTGTACCGGTTCAAATCCGGTCCCCGGCTCCTTTTTACCGGTAATTTTTTTATAGTTTTCCCACTCTTGTTTTGTTTTTACCTAGGTAATTTGGTATGTGATAGAGAAAGTACCTAGATTCTCACCTAGAAAAACCTGTGTGCATACAGTTAGTTATTCATAATCATCGGGTTTTTAATCAAAAACGATGAATTAGTGAAAGTTGAAGTTAGCTAGCTGACCTGAAATACAAAATCCTGTATCTCGTGACTTCATCGGTCATGTTTAGTATCGTAGTGTTTGCTAAAGCGTGGTGCGAAATGGAGGCGATGTGAATGGAAAAGGAAGAGAAAATGGACGTGGTAGATATCAACGTCGAGACGCATTTGCATCTGTCAAATGACAAGCGGAATATTCCAGATGATGCGTTCATCGGGAAGGCTATTCGTGAGTCCTTTAAGGAAATCATCAAGCAAAAT
>JAZFSF010000298.1:0-2102 GCA_036446055.1 Bathyarchaeia archaeon
TTTCCACGCTTGAACCCTTTGATGGTAATCGCCGGAAGGGTTTCTAACTCCCGTTTAATCCCTTCCTGTGAGGGGACAAGTCTCAAATTTAAGGTTCCGGGATAAGGATTGAAGCCGAGTTTTCTTGAGAACTGTTCGCGATACCCCGGTCTACTCATGTAATAGGCTCCTTCCCCCATTCCATTTACAACTTTTCCCTTAAACGTGAGTACTAAGGGCTTCTTGTCGATGACGTTTCTCAGTTTGAGATACATCTCTTCTATAGTTCGTCTTCCTTTTTCAGTTATTTTGATGTGGTTTCCCTGAGCAGTCGCCTGCCGCTCTATGTATCCTCTGCAATCTAATTCAATTAGGTGTCTAGAAGCTGTTTGCTGAGACATCTCCAGATTCCCAGCCAATTCGATTGTAGAAACCAGTATCTTCTTGTTTAACGCTCCCAGCTCTGAAAGCTTGAGGAGGGAAAACCATAGGGTGGGCTTCAACGAATCGTCAGCCTCATGACTTTTCTCTTTAGACAAAACCTCCTTCTCCTCTATCGAATGGTTTTCCATCCGTATTTACCTCTTAAAGGGACAAAGGCAACGCCTCCAAGCCCCTCTCTAACAATTCTTTTACCCTCCTTCCTCACCCTCAACAGCTCTTGGAAGAAGTAAAGATTTCCAACGGGGATAACAAGGATGCCTCCCTCTTTTAACTGTTCAATCAATGGGTTGGGGATGTCTGGCGAGGCTGCGGCTACTAAAATCCTATCGTACGGTGCTTGATCAAAATAGCCTAGTGAGCCGTCCCCCAAAATTGTGGTGACTCGCTCCTCATAGCCAACTCGTCGAAGATTCTCTCGTGCAAAGTGAACCAGCTCCGGCACGATCTCGAGGCTGTACACATGTCCTTGTTGCTCTCCATCTTTTTGAGCCACCACTTCCGCGATGACTGCCGCATGATAGCCGCTTCCACATCCCACCTCAAGAATTATCTGACCAGTATCAAGATTTAAGGCATCAGCCATCATAGCTACCATATGAAGGGCAGAGATGGTTTGACCATAGCCGATGGAAAGGGGTGTATCAATGTAGGCCCGCTTCCTCAAAGATTCGGGGAGAAAATCTTCCCGAGGTACAATTTTCATGGCACGAATCACTTCTCGCGACCGAAGGTAACCTGAGTCGACGAGTTTTTCTACTGCTTTTTCCCTTTCCTTTTTGAAGCTATTTTTTATGCTACACAACTTTACAAAACCGTTTAGTATAGAATAAATGGGTGATTGACCCATCTTGGTTAAAGGATGTCTTCTATATGAGAGTTATTGAAACCTTTGAGGCTTGGGGTCACCCAAACGTCATCGGGGAGAACCGTAAGACATTTGAGATTACCACAGAAAAGACTCTGACAAAACGGGGTGATTGCATTATCGCCGTCAATGCCTCAAAAGGTCCAGCAGATTTAAGCGAAAACTTCAAAAAACTAGCTAGAAGAAACGACACGAAAATCACCGTGATTGTGCGTGCGGGTGACATGGAGGAAACTGCAGTGGGGTGGGGAAGCCCCAAGCTGACTTACGCCCACGAAGGAGCATTCGTCGCAAGGAAAAGTCGCTTCACGTGCAGTCGAACACTAATGATCCGATCGGACAAGGCGTCCACAGATTTTTCGAGGCGTCTCATCCGAAACCTCCAAAATCCTGGGTTACAAACGACCATCACCCTCATCGCAGAGACTTAACTCACTATAACGTCCAATACGACATGCCATCTCCGAGGCCCGATTTGTCTAAGACACCGCTTGTACACAACATTTTGTAGAATCCTATTCGCTTCGGTGATTTTCCCTCGAAGGCGTTCTTCAGCCTTCTCTAAAACGGATGGTTTAGAATGGAAACAGTAATAATGCATAATTCCTCCCTCGGGCTTCAGGAACCTACATGCGACGTCAATGAACTCCGATGCTTTTTCCGGTAGATCCAATATAACCCTGTCAAAAACACCTGTAAACCTTTCAACTAACGTCTTGACGTCTCCGAGGACGGGTATCACCGTTTTCTCAACTCCGTTTGCCTTTATATTTCGCATTAAAAAATTGTATGCCTTCTCATTCACATCTACCGC
>JAZFSF010000299.1:0-2088 GCA_036446055.1 Bathyarchaeia archaeon
AAACTATTCGGAATCATTTAGAAAAGCTACGAATGCGTAGTATAGATGTGGATATGATCATCGTAGACTACGGAGATTTACTTCGTCCTGTTCGCTATCTAAAAGAGAAAAGGAACGAACTCGAATCTATTTATGAAGAGTTGCGAGGTATAGCAGCAGAATACGAGGCACCAGTGTGGACTGCATCTCAGACGAATAGGTCGGGACTTAACGCAGAAGTCATTACAATGGAATCAATTTCCGAGGCATTTAATAAGTGCTTCATCGCTGATTTTATTTTTACTATCTCTCGAACAGTCGATGATAAGGTGACCAACTCTGGACGACTTTTCGTCGCCAAGAATCGCAATGGCCCCGATGGGCTTGTGTTCCCCTTGTTTATGGATACATCCAATGTATGCATCAAGGTGCTTGAGCCTTCCGAGGAAGACGAGCTTGTTCAGGTTAGCGCTAAGAAACAAAAAGAGAATTTATTCGAGAAATATAAGAAATTTAAACAAAATAACGGAGGAGAGTGATGTATAGCGAAGAAGAAGTTAGAAATGATACGATGGATTATTTTAATAATGACGAGTTGGCAACAAATGTTTTTATGACAAAATATTGTCTCAAAGATAAGAAGGGCAACTACATTGAAAAGACCCCCGATGACCTCCATCGACGTTTGTCCAAAGAGTTCACCAGGATAGAAAGTAAGTTTGATAGACGGAAGTCAAACACGCTCTCAGAAGAGGAGATATATTCTTATTTGGAAAACTTTAAATACATCGTGCCCCAGGGCTCTCCAATGATGGGAATAGGAAATAATTATGTTAATGTATCTTTATCAAACTGTGTGGTTGTCGACAATCCACAGGATAGTGTTTCGTCCATTATGGACGCTGGCAAAGACCTTGCTAACTTGTTCAAACGTCGTTGTGGCGTTGGGCTTGATATTTCTGATCTGCGCCCCGAGGGTGCTCCCGTTAACAACTCTGCTCGGACTACTACTGGGGCTTGGAGTTTCGCTGATTTCTATTCATATGTTTGTCGTATGATCGGACAGAACGGGCGCCGGGGGGCTTTGATGATCTCCATGGATATCCGCCATCCTGACATCGAATCCTTTGTTAAGATGAAGCAGGATCTAACAAAGGTCACGGGCGCTAATGTCTCAGTTAAAATAAGCGATAGCTTCATGGAAGCAGTTGAAAATAATGAATCCTTTACTTTACAGTTTCCTGTTGATGCTGAAGAACCTGAGTATACGTCAGACGTTGATGCTGTGAGTCTGTGGAATTCTATCATTGAGTCGGCTACTAAGACAGCAGAGCCGGGGCTCCTGATGTGGGACAATATTACTAAGAATCTCCCGGCTCATGCATATCCAGAGTTTGAAACCAAGACCACCAACCCCTGCGGCGAAATCCCACTCTCAGCCTATGATTCGTGTAGATTAATCTCTTTGAATTTAAAAAGTCTCGTGAAAAATTCTTTTGAAAAAAATGCAGAGTTTGACTTTAATAAGCTGAAGGAAGTTGCCGCAGCAGGCATGCGCTTGTCGGATGATCTTGTTGAGCTTGAACTTGAGAAGCTTGAAAATATTCGCATGGTTGCTGACTCTGAGGACGAAAAGAAGCTCTGGAGCAAACTATATGACGCTGCAGCAAACGGTCGCAGAACAGGCTTGGGTACCCACGGTCTAGCTGATGTGCTAGCATGTCTCAATATGGCATATGATAGTGAGGAAGCGCTTGTAATCACAGAGAAAATCTACCGTACCTTACGAGACGCTGCCTATGAAGAAAGCGTATATCTTGCACAAGAACGAGGCGCATTTCCGGCATTCGACTGGAATGTGGAAGAAAATAACGAATTTATTCAGCGTTTGCCTGATGAGCTTAAGAAGATGATTGCCCAATATGGGCGCCGCAATATTTCTATTCTCACAAATGCACCAACTGGCTCTGTTTCTATTATGTCCCAGACTTCTTCCGGTTTGGAACCGGTATTTAGGAATTCCTACACTCGCCGTCGTAAATTATCACACGATGAACAGCATCTTGACGCCGACTTTGTGGATGACCTGGGAGACCGTTGGGTAGAATA
>JAZFSF010000300.1:0-8464 GCA_036446055.1 Bathyarchaeia archaeon
TATCGTTGGTTACGTGAAGTGTATATCATCCTTCAGTGCAGCTCCTGTGGCAATATCCTCATAGCTAGAAAGGGACAGAAAACCAAGCTTTGCACGTATTGTAACACAAGACTGAACTTACATAAGGTCAGATTATTAGCTGAAGCCTTGAACTCTCGCGAAGCATCTAGAATTGCAATGAACATTAAAGACAGATATAAATCCGTACCCTGACTTACTTCGTTAACATTTGAAGCACTCTGAAGAAAGGGTCCGTAGGCAGTGAATTATGTCATAAGCGTATACTTTTAATTGTGGAAAAAATAATTAACGAGACGGGTAACAAATTAATATTGTTTGATAAATCGTTGTGGTATCTAAGCAGAGGAGCAGGAAAGAGAAATGTTTCTTTCTAAGGATGAAGAACATATTTTAAACGGAGCAGAGGGGGAGGTGTTAGCTCGAGCCATGAAGCTCATTGTAACACTTGGTGAGTTGAGTGGTGCAGAGAAGCTCGTTTCCATCGGAAGGGCTCAGGTCGCAGGTGTATCCTATAAGACTTCGGGTGATGCGACTCTCGAGTTACTGGAAAGCTTGGTTGACAATGTTCCCTCCGTCAAGGCTAAGGTTTTGGCTACTCAGAATCCTGCAGGTATGGATTTGGAGCGGTGGAAGGAGATGGGGGTTTCCCCGAGCTTCGCGGAGAAACAGCTTCGTATCTGTCGAGCTTATGACGCCCTTGGCGTTAAGTCTTGTTGCACGTGCACGCCCTATTTGTCCGGGAACTGTCCCCTTCCAGGCGAGGTGGTTGGTTTTTCCGAGTCTTCAGCAGTGGCCTACGTGAATTCGGTTCTTGGTGCGAAGACGAATCGGCATGGGGGATTAGATGCCCTCTCAGCTGCTCTTGTGGGAAAGGTTCCAGCTATGGGTTTTCTACTAGATGAAAATCGGAAGGGAGACCTCAAAGTCAATGTTAAATGTAAGCTCAGATATGATTCTGATTACGCTGCCCTCGGCTATTATGTTGGAAAGCGGGTTAAGACAAAAGAGGTTCCTGTCTACGATGGTATCAAAGGCATTAGCCTTTCCCAGTTAAAGCTGATGGGAGCAGCGTCCGCAGCTTCTGGCTCAGTCGCTTTATATCATGTCTTAGGAGTGACACCTGAAGCTAAAAGATGGTTGAATAGTTACAAGGAGGATAAGCCATCAGAAGTCTTAGAGGTAGGGGAGAAGGAAATTAAATTGGTTTACGATGAGCTGTCGTCATCAGAGAATGTGGACTTGATAGCCATTGGTTGCCCCCACTGTTCCATCGAGGAAATTGGGGAGGTAGCAAGTTTTCTCCGGGGAAGAAGGGTTCGTGGAGGAATCCAGTTTTGGGTCTTTACGTCCCCTCAAGTCTACGACACTGCAGAACGTATGGGCTACAATAAGGTAATTAGGCGTTCTGGAGCCGACGTATTTACACATACATGTATGGTCGTTATGCCTATTGAGGAGATGGGAATCAAAGACGTTGCCGTTAATTCCGCGAAAGCAGCTTTCTATATACCTCGAACGACTAAAAACAAATGTCGGGTCCTCTTTACGCCCTTGAAGGAAATGAAAACCTTCTTAAAATGAACAGAGGAAACAGCTCAGCGCAGAATCTCAAAGAGATAATCCTAAAATATAAATTCTGAGATGGCGGGTCAACAAGTGTGAAATATCTATTAACATCTACGCAGCCAATTGACTGGATTGATAAAAGGGACTGAACGAAATATAGTCTCTATTATTTGAGTGAAAACGTGAGAATGGGGAACAGCGAAGTCAAGGTATGAGTGCATATATCACTCTGTTAAAGGTATGAAAAGTTTTTTGCCTCTCATTTTTTGATAGCATGGATGGTGTAATAGAAGATCTAAACCACTAATACGAGGATACTGAGAAATGTTGGGACGTTGTTCATACAAGACTGGTTAAGACTTGATAAAAGTCAATGTTCAAGTTCAAAAAAATAAAAAAGGAAGATTCAGATTTCAGGAGACTTTTTTTATGTATCCTGAAGACAATCTCTGAGGATTAGAAAAAGGAGTCCTCCTTGGAGCATCTGTTGGGCGAGAAGATGTCCTTCTAACAGTCAAGGAGCGTTATCGTAAAACCGATGTATTATCGCTTTGCGTGGTTCCTGAAAACCTTATGGAAGCATTGTCCGAGGTATGTGACGTCATGTCAAAACTTTTTTGCCTTTGCATTATTCAGTCTTCGTTGAATATTCAGAATTCGTCCTCGTGCAATCCACACTTTTCGATACATGCCGTCAACAGAGTCATCCTTTTCAGCTTCTTTTAATGAGTCTTGGACAAGCGAAAGTATAATCGTCAAATCGACTCCTCGCTTAAGCTTCTCTCTCTTCTTCCATACATCATCCACGTTGGTTCTTGAAAGAGACAGTAAAAACGTCAAATACTCGAGATAAAAGGCTGTTTTCCAAATATAGTCATCGAACTCTCGTTCCTCTCTTCTTGTAAGGGCACTACAGGCGTGATCTATTGAAAGATTGGCTTTCAGCAACGTCTCCCGTATAAAGCGTCTCCTTACGTCCCCTTTTTCCTCTTCATCTACACAGGCTCGTCCGTTATGCAACTCTTATCGCTCTCTGTTTCAACAAGTTTACGAAAGGTTTAAGTTTTATCTAAATGAATTTTTGTTTATTGTTAAACAAAGGTATCAAGTATGAATGATAAAAGTTTAGGCTCCGTCATTTTTGCGTTTGGAATCATCGGATCAATACTTTACGTATTTTGGCTCTTTGCGCCAGCAAACCCTGAATGGCTCTTCATTTGCCCATGGGTAAGCCCTCCGGTACGTTGGGCTCTTGTACTTCCCGTTCTGTTGGTCGTAGTGGGCATTTTCTTCATCGCGATGTGGATAGGATGGACAATGGCGGTCACGCCTCCTCCTGTGATTGAGGGAATCGAAACTATGGAAAAAGATAAGACATAACTAATACGGTTGCCCCATCAAGTTCAGTACGTCATCCCAACGAAATAAACTTAAAGCTGTCTTTTTTTGGCATATTTAATGGTTTAGACGTGACATTTTATCGAGTGCAATTGAAAAAAGTTATTTGCTTATAGCATCAAATGCGAAGAAGTACCTCGTCAACATAATCGTTTATCAGGTCAGCAAAGTGGGCAATAATATCTCGAGAATATGGTTTAACGGCGTTGAAAGCATTGTCTAAAGTATCCCCTGGAACAAATTGTTGGAATACAAAACGCTTCGCGCCTTCTACTACTTCGCCCATCTTTGTAATGATACTGCTGTCTACAAAACCTGGAACGACTGTATTCCTAAACTCATAATCCGTGCTACCTTCCTTCAGCATTTCAATTGTTCGTAAATAATTGTCCAGGTTTTCTGCACCAAGCAACTGATACTGCTCCAAGCTAGTTTTAACGTCCAGAGCCACGTAATCCAGATATGGTAGACATTTTTTTAGCACATCGGGAAAAAACCCATTTGTATCTATCTTTGTTGCAAATCCTCTTTCTTTCAACGTCTTTAGAAACTGGGGAACCTGTACGTGAAGGGTGGGTTCTCCACCCGTTACGACAACCGCGTTTATATATTTTCTTCTGGAGTCAAGGACTTGAAGAACCGTTTCCTCCGATAAGAAGGAATTCCTAGGTTCTAATACCAGCCTCCAATTGTGGCAAAACGGACAACGTAGATTGCACCCCGATACAAATACTACAGTGGCTATTTTATCAGGATAGTCGAGGAGGCTGGTCTTTTGCAGGCCAGCGAAATTCATGTATTCACCTAGTATGCGTCGTCAAGATGACAGCTGGATCAAAGGTTTTACGTATATTGAACTCCGCTTGTTTACCATCGTTCCATTGGTCAACTGGTCGGAGGTAGCCAACTACTCTCGAATAGACTTCACAACTTGTTCCACAGAGAGGGCAGTCATAAATTTCCCCTGTTAGGTATCCATGGCTTGGGCACACACTGAAGGTTGGCGATATTGTGAAATAGGGTATTTTGGAAATTCGGGTTACCAATTTAACCAGGTTAGCCGTCGTCTTCCATGAGGAAACTCGTTCACCGAGAAAGATGTGAAACACGGTTCCGCCCGTATACAACGGTTGAAGCTTATTTTGATGTTCTAAAGCCTCAAAGATGTCACCCGTATAATCAACAGGAAGTTGTGAGGAGTTGGTGTAAAACGGTTCTGCTCCCTTTGAAAGGGCCTTTTCATTAGCTACAATTATTGGGGGAAATCTTTTTTTATCGATGCGCGCGAGTCGATAGGACGTTCCTTCAGCAGGAGTTGCTTCAAGGTTGTAGATGTTTCCCGTTTCCTCTTGATACTCTGTGAGCTTATCTCGCATGAAGTTTAAGATTTTCTCTGCAAAAGTGAGGGCTTCATATGTCGCAATATTCTGCCCAAACAGGTTGAGTAGCGCTTCGTTCATACCAATCAAGCCGATGGTGGAAAAGTGATTCTTCCAATAGCTACCGAATCTTTCCTTTATGGCATGAAGATAATGCATAGAATATGGGTACAAGCTCTTTTCGGTGAAGCTTTCAAGTATCTTCCTCTTTATCTCCAGACTATCTCGGGCGATGTCCATCAAGTCGCTCAGTCGTTCGAAGAACTTTTCTTCACTTCGTTGAACATACCCTATTCGCGGGAGATTGATTGTGACCACTCCAATGGAACCCGTAAGGGGATTAGCTCCAAAGAACCCGCCTCCACGTTTCCGTAACTCCCGGTTATCTATTCTCAGGCGGCAGCACATGCTCCGTACATCCTCGGGCTTCATGTCGCTGTTGATGAAATTGGAGAAGTAGGGCACACCATATTTTGCGGTTACTTCAAATATCTTCTGGGCAACTGGCGATTCCCAGTCAAAGCTTGAAGTCACATTATATGTCGGGATAGGGAAGGTGAATACTCTTCCCTTAGCATCACCCTCATTCATGACTTCTGCAAACGCGCTGTTAAAAACATTCAACTCTTCTTGAAAGTCACCGTAGACTTCGTCGAGGATTCGTCCACCCAAGGTCACTGGCTCATTTGAAATGAAGTTTGGAACGTTGAGGTCAAGGGATATATTGGTGAATGGGGTTTGAAATCCAACCCGCGTTGGGACGTTTATGTTGAAGAGGAACTCTTGGATGGCTTGCTTCACTTCTTTTTCGGTTAAGTCATCGTTTCGAATGAAGGGGGCGAGATAGGTATCAAAATTGCTGAAGGCTTGTGCGCCAGCTGCCTCACCTTGAAGAGTGTAAAAAAAGTTGACGACTTGTCCTAACGCGGTTCTAAAGTGTTTTGGGGGTTTGCTCTCAATCTTTCCTTTGACCCCGCCAAAGCCAGAGAGTAGAAGACTACTTAAATCCCAGCCAACGCAGTAGGGACCGAGTACACCAAGGTCGTGAATGTGTAAATCTCCCGCGAAATGTGTTCCACCGATTTTTGGGGGGTATATTCGTGTAAGCAAGTATTTTGCTATGATAGTAGAGGAAAGAAATTTGTTTAATCCTTGGAGGGAATAACTCATATTGGAGTTTTCACGGACACGCCAATCTTCGATTTGGAGGTATTGATCAATTAAATCGCCAGAACTCATAAGAGCGGCCAGTTCCCGTAGATCCTGATGCTGTTTCCGATACAAGATATAGGCCTTTGCCGTTCGTGCGTGCCCTGACTCAATGAGAGTCTTCTCCACCAAGTCTTGGATCTCTTCTACCGTCGGAACTCCGTCATCACCAAAACGGTTCTCCAGTTGGGTTACAACGTGCTCACTTAACCGTTCAGAGGTGGCTTTGTCTCGTCCACCAACGGCTTTAGCAGCTTTCCAGATAGCATTAGTGATACGCATACGTTCAAAGGTTTCTAGTCGACTATCTCTTTTTCGGACGTACTTCATCTTTGCGGTCTCCTAAATTTAGGCGGAGTCCTTCACTGCGCTCTGCACTGTCATAATAATAAGACAATAAGTAACTACAAAATGTTAAACTAGATACTTAAATTATTTTGAATAAAAACAGGCTTTTTATGCCAATAAATTAATCAAAAAAGGGAGATAAATAACATATTTATGTAAAAACCAGACTCTGAACATAACGATTGTTGTTGTTAAAGATACCTATCATATATATTAGTCATCAATAGCGAGGAACGACGTCCATAAATTGAAAAAAGTTACATTAAAGAAGTTAAGTGGAAGATTTGACAGGCCACTTCTCTTTAACGAATTTAGGTATCCCTGAAGAGTCCATTGGCCCCACTATGACCTCCCACCCCGAAGCCTCCTCGAGTTCGCCACTTAATCGCGCAGCACGTCCCGGAATGATCAACGATTTATGTTTCACAACCGATTCTGCTTTAATTTCCCTGAGGGCTTCAGCAATTTTGTCAGCAGTAAGCTTCCTTCCAGCAACAGAACTCTCAACAGAGAGGCCATCAGAGTCTACAACGAGGAGATAGCAATCTACTCCATTCGACTCTATATCCGAGGCAACGGTGTAGTAGGTCAGGGCAAAGTTAGTTGTGAATAGTAAGGGAGATGCCTCGTTGGGTTCACCAAAAGTTCTTAGACCCGACTCGACTGCAACGGGCTTACGTGGATCAGTATAAAGATTCTTTCTCAGAACTGTGAGAGGTAGCTGAGACCAACCGTCTAAACTATGCATAATCATGATGTCAGCGTAGCGAGCGATAAGCATCGAAGCAAGCCAAGTTTCGTTCCAAATAGCAACTTCTGGTGCGCCTTCATGACCGATCCAAGCAGTGAGGGGAACTCCTAATAGGGGAAAGCCGAGAAGTTCATCGCCTTCTCTGATGGCGGCTTTTCTGAGCATTGTGAAATTATTTATGGTGTCCGATAAGCCTTCATGGGGAAAGGTGCCGGGGTCAATAACAAGGTCCTCGACGCCGTATTCAAAAAGGGTTCGCGTCAAGGATTTGAGGAGCGTCAGGTCATTTGGAGCGAAGACCGCGAGAGGACAATTATACATTAGAGCGAGGTCTGCCATATCCCTCCAGTTGTCCTTTGTCGCGGCATAAATCAGAGGCCTTTTCTTACCGAGTACTAGTAAACCGTTTTCGATGACCTCTGGATTGAAGGAACAGAGTATCGCGGGGAGAGACGAAGTCTCCACAAACTTCTTTACTGTCGAGTTAAATTTTTTGGGGTCATTTGAAGTGGATCTAATGGCTACCATGTCAAGACTGAGATTCATTCCAATGTAAGTATAAGAAAATTCTTCAACCCCTTTAACGCGCTTCTCGAATTCGTCATCCTCCATCTCATCAGTTACGTCAATGGCAATGACCGTTTGATTGACGTACGTAAGCTCATGACGATACATCACTTCCTTTCCCCCAATCTTGACAGCAGCATTTCCCGTACCTATCATGATCTCTTTTACTGGGGGTTTAAGCAGCTCCCAGAGACGCAGATAATTCGTCTGATCCTTTTTCTCTACAAGAGGAAGACACTGGTCTAAGACGACTTCCCGGTTCACAAGCTTGGTCGCGAAAGCCATACAGTTCTCCTCACCACACTCCTTACAGTTAGTCCGTGGCAGGAGTTTGTACACTTCAATTGGACTTAAATGGGCTTTAGACATATCCCGTCCTCCTTCAAATCTTCAACGTAATCCAGTCAGCAATCTTCTCAGAATTCGCTTTTTCGCCACTGATGAACGTCTTTATGACGTCTTTGACTGTTTTAACCGCTGCCGGATGCATCATCATAAACCAGTCGACGCCAGTCAACAGCAGAGTTAGAGCGGTAACCGTTTCCCAGATGGGACCACGGAACTCCCTCGGACCCCACTTAGGATCCATCTTCATCCATGCTTCCCTAGCAGCCCAAGCATTAGTTGTTCCAGAGGCCATGGGGTGTTGAAGCTCCTCATCTCCCATCAGTCCAGAGAGTCTCGTCCGCTCCATTACAGTAAAAGCGTAGTCTAAACCATAGCCAAGTGCAGCCGTAGTTGTGTCGATCACTATATCTTCTTTGGGTAGAAACTCATACAGTTTCCTATTCAACTCCCGTGCCAAGGCCATATCCATAGAAGTGAAGGCAATGACCGCATGACCATGCTTCTTGACGAGTTCTGCCATTCCCTGAATATCCATGTCCAGTGTCACCGAGTTTATGAGAAGCCTCTCCCCCTCGCCCACCTCAGCAACTTTCTTGAAGACTTTCAAGTCCTTTGCCGGATCTCCACATCCCCCTACGGCTAGAGGGACGTCAACAGCTTCTAAGACGTTCTCCACCGTCTTAGCCGCCTCCTTAGGCGACGTGTTCATCAATAACGGATCGATGCTTGTTAAGTGAAGCTGCACCATCTCCGCTCCGAATTTGTCAACACAACGCTTAGCCCACGCCGCAGGGTCGTCGAGAACATCTGCAAATGGAGCTCTCATGACCTTCGCCAAACGAGGAGGCTTATCAAACACATCAAAGGCGATTACTGG
>JAZFSF010000301.1:0-6116 GCA_036446055.1 Bathyarchaeia archaeon
TAAAGGGACTATTTCTTGTGTGAAAGCTGACCAACCCACAAACATAACCATATTCAAACTTTGCATGGCACTGGCTATTATCAGGTATTCTGGGTGTGTTGTTGGTGTGAAAATAGTGATTAAAAGCCCTATCCACCAAAAGATACGGGTAAAGCACGCAAGTTTCCTCCTTCCAACTTTCTCAGCTAAATAACCCGCAGGTATTGAAAAGAGTACCGTGATGGCTGTTGAGACGGTTGCTCTCGATCCCAATATGAATTGGTCAGCCCCTTTCACGTCAACCAAGTATATTCCCAAAAAAGGTATTCTTATCTGCCACGCGAATCTCACAACACATTCTCTGAGAAGAAGCAACGTAAGCACAGGCGACTCTTTAAAAACGTTAAAGAAGTGGCTTATAATCCCAACCTCACGGTTCGCTCTGGTAAAGGTGACCTCATGCAGTTGGGTGGCTAGAAGTGCAAAAACGAAAATGCCAAGTATAAACTGTATGAAAAAGAGCGGTCGTATGCCGTCAGCTGAATCCAAACCACCAAAATAAGTGACGATGAGGGCTAAGACCATAGGCCCAATCATTCCTGCTATTGATGTCAACATCCTCTGTATCGATAATCCCTTGACGCGATCTTTGTTGCTGAGCGATTTTATTGAAATTATCTCAGAGGCTGGTCCCATTAGCTTCGTGGAAATGGTTTCGTATACACCTATTAGGACGCAGAACGGCCATGTCGTCGCTAGGAAACGCATCAACGCAGCAGGGACATATGACGCTCTACCGACAAGATACAGCCTCTTCAAATTTCTATCGCGATCCGTCAACCAACCAAAGGGAAGTGCGAGCAACATGTTTACAGCACTGCTCACGCTGCTTATCAGTCCCATCTCAACTGTAGTCGCGCCTAAACGCCGGACAAAGATAGACCAGTATTCACTTCTATCCATGCCTGAGAGTCTACCTAAGATATCTCTTGTCAGAAACACCTTATAGTTCCTGGACTGTCTACGCCAGAAATCTTTGAAATCGTCAACGACTTTCAGCTAAAACAAACCTCATGATAAATGACTACGAATATAAACACTGAATGAATACAAAAATATTAAGATTGAGTTAACCCTCCTCTTAACAAATTACCCAAGTAAAAAGAAATACGAAGTGGAAAAACAAAATAAAATAAAGTGTAATCTTAACAAAAAACTAAATTTTCGCTTCTCAAAACGTGATACAAGGTCTTCACTGGCCTCAAACCTGCTCCTATTTGTTATTCTCCTTTATGAGAAATACATAAAATACATAGAAATGTTAAATTTTTAGTACAGGATAATACTCCAATGTAACAACTCATTTCTCTAGATTGTAGTCTATATCTAAGCAGCTCGTTTTTTATACGTTTAAGAATGATAAAATTTCTGGATTGAGGAGAGCCTATTTAACCAGTTTCTTAATAGCATGGGTTAGATTCTAGTGATGCTTGATGAGACCTGATTTAAAATCCGTTTTAATGGGGCTTCTTGTGACCTTTTTGTGGTCATCATCTTACATCTTCATAAAATTTGGTCTCGACGAGCTATCGCCCTTCTTTTTTGCTGCTGTAAGGTATTCTCTAGCTTCAACGATTTTACTCTTAGCCAGTTTTATTAAAAGGAAAAAGATTTTTTTGAACAGTAAATGGTCATTATACTTTGTCGTTGTGGGGTTTTTGGGTTATACGGTTGCTCAAGGCTTTCAATTCGTAGGTTTGTCCCTTCTTCCTGCTGTAACCGTAACCTTTCTACTCAACTTCAACGCTTTCTTCGTTTTAATTCTGGGAATAATCTTTTTAAAAGAAAAACCAAGTAAGATTCAATACATAGGCTTTCCTTTGGCTCTTTTAGGAGCTTACACATATTTTCAAGAATCACTTGCTTTCACGAATCCGTTAGGAATTCTCGTAATTTGTCTTTCAGGTTTAGCGTGGGCTTCCTATATGGTGCTGGTGAGGTATCTTCAAAGAATGAAGGAAGTGAATTCCATGGGTTTGACGATGATTAGTATGGGGTTAGGTGCTCTTGGATTATTGATCATATCTTTTTTCTTGGAAGGCTTCCAACCAATCAGTTCTAAAGGATGGCTAATCATCATATGGTTGAGCACCATCAACACTGCTTTCGCTTTCTATGTGTGGAACCACATCTTGAAGTCCATACCTGCCTACCGTCTTTCGATTCTTCAAAACACAATGCTGGTTCAAATAGGACTGCTTTCGGTATTCTTTTTAGATGAAGTGATTACCGTTAACATGATTCTCGGAATTTTACTAGTTCTTTCAGGGGTAATCCTGGTTCAGATGAAAGCCAAATCTAAAAAATAAACGATAACCTATTTAGTTAATCATCAACTTTATCACATATTCTCTTCAATCGTTCTAAATTGTAATCCTGGTAATGTCTTTCTAAAACCCAAAGATTCACCGCCAAATTCACGTCAATACCCTTTTGATACGATGCAACTTCTGCGGTTCAATTTAGAAATGACTGGTATCCATCAGCTAGCTATCCGAGTGCTCAAGATATGGAGAGGATAAAAGCTCGGGAATCAATTAACTACGTTTTCATGTCCTGTTTTCCCAAAGCTCTTTTAGCTTCCCACGGGATATTTTTACATCGGTGAGACCATATAACCTTCTTAGTTTCTCCTTGGATATTTCTTGGCTAAACTGTTTCTTAACGTTTTTAATGGATTCGCCTAGAACTTGAATTTCCTTCAAGTTTCCAATGCCAAGTCCTCTCTCGATGGCGAGAGAGATATGTCTCACCGTCTTCGGGTCTACTCCCATCACCGCTGAACCAACAGCGTCGACGGCTACCATGTCTTTTCCAGCGATAACTATGTCCATGGGGACGGGTCTTCCATAGGTTTCATCCATCTCGGACCCCACGAGTCCATCTATGATATTTAGCTTAGGCTTTATCAAACTTGCTAGATCAACGAGCTTTTCGTCAATTTTGGTATGCATGATTGCACTACGATTCCCTACGATAACTCCCATAAGATTCTTTATGGCTAATGTAACTTGAGCCATGTGATGTATCTTGAGTTTTGGGACATTTACTATACATGTGCTCTCAAGAACCGTTCTTGCAACAACTATTTTTCTTAAAGCCTTACCAAAGGGGATATTCACTTCCACCCCTTCATCCTTATTAAAATTGACTAGGCGCAGATTATGTTTAGCGGCTACCTCTCTTATGCCAGTTATGTCAAACGTTTTATCTGTCCCCGGATTTCCTCCCTCGCCTATGATGATGTCTTTCACTCCACATGCCTTTGTAAATTCTATTATCTCCTCAATGACTCTATGATCAACTGTAACTCCTGATGAAGGGTGCTTGGGGATGACGCAGTTCGGCTTTATCAGGACCCTGTCTTCAGGAGAAAAAACTTCTTCAGCATCAATAAGCTTCAAAGCATTTTCAGTCATCGATTTAGGATCTTTACCTTTAATGATCGCTACTCTTTCCATAACCATTTCTTACACTCAAAGGTAAAGGAGTGAAACAAAGAAAAAAAGGCTTCGTTGCTCTTGAAACTTATAGGTAAAATGGAGATATTTTGACATTCAAGCAGTCTTCTTATCTAGCTAAAAACATAGAATTCGATATCGCATAATCTTGGTATCTGACACTCTTTTATAAAATCCAGCGATTTAGCAACTCTTAGATAGCTGTCTAGTAAATTCACGATTTACCGGTAAATACTTATTAAAATCCCATTTCCAAATCCAATCAATTCTTTTTAGGAATCTTTGTAAAGGCAATAACTAAGCTGCTTGAAGCAACTAAAATCGAGGTTATTTTTAAAATATCGGGTGTAGACATCATCATGGTGGCTGAGCCTGCAACCGTCGCACCTAAAGCTGAGCCCAGATCAAAGACGCTTGAAAAATAGAAGTTACTTAAGCTCGTATCTTCGTTTGATACCACATCTCCCA
Source organism: Bathyarchaeia archaeon (assembly GCA_036446055.1). GTDB lineage: Archaea > Thermoproteota > Bathyarchaeia > RBG-16-48-13 > DAOVBJ01. Next base: position 3,969 of record JAZFSF010000301.1, read on the forward strand.
GAAAAGACCACTCACTAACCGCTCGAATTCCATGAGCGATTCCATAAATAAACATCACAAAACCTATCGTAACGGGGTTCTCCACCATGGAAAAAAGAATTAACACCGCTGCGAGCAAGATGAATGATATGATCAATGGTTTCTTCCTACCGATCATATCCGAAATTCTTCCGGTGGGAAGACGTGCCAACGTGTTTGCGAGACCTCTTACGGTAAAAAATAACGCGTATACAGCGGGCTCTATTTTAAGTGAGTTAACGGCATAGATTGGGTAGAGAGTTACAATCATTGACATCATGACAGCGAAGGTGAATCTGCCATAAGTAAGTGCTTGAACAGGCTTGATGGCTACTATCTTCTTCAAACTACTCCAAGAGGGCTTAAAAACCGTTTCGCGTCTACTGGTTTTGGATAATTGAGAGCCTAAAGTTTCATTCCTCAGAATGTATAGGTAGACTGGAAATACGATTAAAGGAATGATTGAGGAAAATCTTAGGATTGTTGCATAGTCAAAGTATGAAAGGAGGAAACTACAGATTAAGGGGCCTCCCATCATTGCTATACCAACAGAGGTTAAGTATATGCCGAATGCTTCACCTTTTCGTCCCTCGGGCGAAATCGTTGAAGCCAGCGACATAAGAGTCGGATTAAGCAATGCCAAAGAGATGGCATGGAAGATTCTTATTGGATAGAAGTATGCGGGATTTGATACCAAGCTGTAGAGTATATAGGATGATGATTGACCTATGAGGGCCAGGGGAACCACCCACCATATCCCTATCCTACTGGTAGTCAAACCGAGAGGTAGACGAATAGCCAGCGTTGTATAGGACATCAAAGATATTATCAAGCCCAACTCGATTGGCGAGGCTCCTTTATCTGCAACGTAGAGGCTGAAGAAGGGTTGGATGAGGGTAGATGCTAAGAAAGTCATGGTGGCTAAACCAGTTACCAGATAAAACGCTTGAGGAAGTCTCGCCATAATTCTTCACAACATTTTTTCTACCATAACCATACAATCGATGTAACGATGCAAGCTAACTAGAAACATCTAGCTACTTAGCCGGGTAGATAAGCACCATTATCTGTCATATCCGCGAAAAAAGGTTTTTGGTTCTCATATATCAAAAGAACTCAAAGGAATTAGCTAACTAGACAGGTAAATTGAAATACGAAAACGATTATTGCCTTGTCGATGATCAATTTGTTTAACACCGATAATATGGAAACAAATGATGTTTTACAAATCGCGAAAGATGTCTGCACAGAACGGAAAATAACAGATGTGGTTGTGGCCTCTACTAAAGGCTCAACAGGTTTAGCTGTAGCCAAGGCATTCAAGGATCAGCATGTAAACGTAGTTGTAGTGGCTCATAGCGTGGGTTTCAAAAGCGCGAATACTAACGAGTTTCTACCAGACGCGATAGATGAGATTGAAGCACAAGGAGGTACTGTTTTATTCAGTACAATGCCCTTCCACACTATCAATGATGCGGTACGCGCGAAGACTGGATCTTCTACCTCCACTTTGATTGCAGATACCTTACGGATGATGGGGCAGGGAACGAAGGTGTGCGTCGAAATGGTTGCTATGGCCTGCGATGCAGGCCTTGTGCAGAGCGATAAAGCTGTTTTAGCGATTGCGGGAACGGGACGTGGAGCGGATACTGTGCTTCTTATCAAGTCAGCTAATAGTCGCAGATTCTTTGATTTGAAGATTCTTGATGTTATAGCTAAACCCGTAACCCTCTAACCAGCCTCGTTAACGTATTGAGTTAGGCGGTATACAATATTATTGTAAGTCTTCTCGAAAATAGCTAGCTAGGCGGTTGGCAGAATCAGGCTTCGAAACAACCTATACCTACAACGATGTGATGCTGTTCAGAAAACGTAAGTGGTGGGAATCTCCGAAATAATATTAAGGCCCCGTAAAACCGCATTTTGCACATTTGTAAGGTCGTCCGAAGTTTCTGCATTTTTCGCAACGCCACATCGTGAATTCTCTGCAGGATGGACAGGGGAACTTTACTGCTTTTTCTCTTGGCATTATTGAGTGGCCACACCAAATGCATACAGGCATATCCTTACATCCACCATATTTTTAATGGTCATAGCTCTTTATTTAGAACTGTCTATTGAACTTTGACT
>JAZFSF010000302.1:0-8946 GCA_036446055.1 Bathyarchaeia archaeon
TTTAAGCCTTCAGACGATTGGAGAAGAGAAAAGGGATTCGGCTTAGTAAGGTCAATCTCTCCCATTGTAACCCGTTCATTTCTCTGCGCTTCTAACACGTCTTCTATGAAAACAGAAGCTTTTCTACTGAAGCTATCCAAGAAGCTCCCCAATGTGTGTTTGGTCAAAGAATAGGGCCTACCAGTCGCTATGCCAAAATTGTTTTGGCCTATGAGTGACGCGAGGTCGTCTAAAATTTTTGAAGAAACAATTCGCTTCTCCTTAGTAATCAGACCGCTGCCCAAATAGAATCTAGGCTTCATACCATATTGTTTTTCAAAGAGGATTGGCCCACAAAATATCTCTTCAAAGATAGTGGTTAACAAGCTCTCTCCAACTCTTCCGGGATATGCCAAAAATTGTTGGGTGACCTCAAAGACTTCCTTGGAGTCCGAGGCGTTCTTGAATTCTTGTTCTATCGATGAAATACCAGTGCTGTTCGCCTTTCTCGCTAAAGCGAATGCAGGACCCAGGCCTAGTAAGGAGGAGTGTTCTTGAGGTTGAAGTTGTCTCTGGAACGTTTTTTTGGCGAGTAAGAATCGCTCTGAAAGAGGTTTATCGGCTAATTGATGACGTGTCGCTATCAGTTTTCTCTGAAGTTTTTTTGGTAGCTTATTGAAGAGGTGGAGTAAGATGGAGTACACGATATCCCATTCATTGTTGAAGCCTCCACTCTTCTTGAAAGTGTGAATTAACTCCAATAGAGATTGAGTAGCTGGGAAGTCAACCTCAAACAACTCTTGCATTAGGTATGCGATGGACGCATGAATCGTCTTCGTATACGATTCTCGGACGTCGATGAGGACTCCGTCGCAGTCAAAGATGATCGCATCTATCTCATCCAAAAGGGCTACAGAATCCGTTCTCACCAAAACGACACCGGTGTCCACTCGAGTCTCCACGTATTCATCAGCCAATGGTTATTCCTCGCAGAGTTCCTTGAGTGAATCTGTAAAGTTCTTATTCATCTCGGGAAGGCCGACAGTTATCCTGAGGAACTCTCCTTTTTCAAGAATGCTTTTAAATCTTCTGATGAGTAATCCCTTTTTTTGAAGACCATTATAGATTATTTCAGGGTCCTTCTCCGTTTTGAAGAGGATGAAGTTGGTGTCAGAGTTGTAAGCCGTGACACCCGTAATCTGGTCCATGCGCCTGAAGAGCTTGTCTCGCTCAGACTTCACCAGGGTAACCACATCTGAGATCACCTCCCTATGCTGCAAGACCTTTCTCGCCACTACAAGAGAGACCTTGTTGACGTTGAAGGGCAATTGGATTCTTTTCAAAGCATTGGTAACCTCTGAATTACTAAGGGAGTATCCTATCCTTAGACCTGCTAGACCAAAAGCCTTGGAGAATGTTCGTAAAACGATTAAATTCTCATATTTTTCAATTAAATCAAGCACGGAATAGGGGGCAAAATCCACATAGGCTTCATCTATTACGATGAATCCTTTAAACGCTTCAATTATCTTCTTAACGTCAGCGAGTGGAAACTGGTTTCCCGTTGGATTGTTTGGAGAATTGAGAAAGCAAAGAACCGTGTTTGCGTTCACTTTTGAGAGGAAAACATCCGCGTTTAAGGAGAAATCTTCGTTCAGCGGAACATCTACATAGTCAAATCCGTGGTTCTTCGTGATGATTTTGTACATCGCAAAGGTGGGTGAAATGGATATGGCTTCTTCGTTGCCTTTGAGAAATGCCTTGATACAGGATTCGATTAGTGGGTCTGAACCATTACTGACAACAATTTGAGTGGAGGGGAAGTTCAGATAATCCGCTAAGGCTTCAATCAAACGATCCTCTTCAAGTCGAGGATACGTCCGAACGTCAACTTCGTCGGCTACTTCTTTTAGAACAATCGATAACAATGAGGGGGGAAATAAGAGATTTTCATTGGCGTTGAGTCTGACCAAATCGTTTCTGTTGAGTCCTCCATCAGGTATCGTGGGAACTGCATCCTCGCTTGGAACGTATTCTTCTCTCGCAACTTCCTTCAACCGGCGTCTAATCCATTCAGCTGCGCTCAAACTTTCAACCTCTCCTTAAGAGCCAGAAAATGATTGGGTAATCCCTCACTCAAAGCCAACACTTTGGCTACAGGTTCAATATCTTTCAAGTGTTCCTTCGTACACTCCACCACGTTAACCCTCTTCACGAAGTCAAGAGATGATAGACCGGAATGCGTATGGCTGAAACCACCTGTAGGCAGAACATGATTGGTCCCAAAACAGTAGTCGCTTCCGGACACCGGAGTGTAGGGACCAAGAAGAATTAGACCGGCGGACATGATTCTCTTAGCAACCTCGGATGGATTCTTCGTTACGATTTCCAAGTGTTCAGGAGCAAACGTGTTAACAAAATCTATCGCAGCATCCAAATCTTCACAAACGATCACGAATCCATTTTCTGAAAGTGATTGAACAATAATCTCTCTTCGATCAACCACGTCAACTAGAGTCTCTACCTCGTCGACAACTCTTCGCGCAAAATCTTCGAAGGGGGTAACCACTCCAACAACGTTGTCAGGTCCATGCTCAGATTGGGAAATCAGGTCTAACGCTACAAATCGAGGATTCGCTGTTTCATCAGCTAAGACGAGGAGTTCACTTGGTCCAGCAGGCAAGTCGACGGCAACATCCCTTGACACTACAGCTTTCGTAACATTTACAATTCTCCGTCCTGGCCCCATAATCTTCATCACGGAATCTATGGAGTCAGTTCCGTAGGCTAAAGCGGCAATCGCTTGAGCTCCACCCACACGATAAATCTCATTCACACCACAGAGGTCAGCAGCTACAAGGATGAGAGGGTTGATTTCTTCATCAAAGGAGGGGGGAGAACAGACAGCTATCCTTGGAACGCCAGCCACTTTCGCCGGTAAAGTCGTCATCAGAAGAGTGCTAGGGTAAGCTGCGAGGCCCCCTGGGACGTAGCATCCGACGCTTCGAAGTGGCTTTAAAGTGTGATGTATGGTTAGGCCGGCCTCTTTTTGTGTAAAACTAGCTTTCTCTAAAATGCTTTGCTCTGTTTTTGTAATCCTGTCCTTCAAATAGGTTAAAGCTGATATCTCTTCGTCGTTAACTTTTTCATAAGCTCGTTGGATATCTTTTTTCTTGACTGAAATACCTCGTCCAGACAAGTCAACGCCATCGAATTTCTTAGTAAAATCGAGTAGAGCGTCGTCGCCCCGCTTTTGAACATCTTCGATAATTTCCTTTACCAAAGCCTCTAAGGACGGGTCATCGAAGACCTTGGATGCCCGACGACGTCTAAGCCATTCATCCTCAACAGCGGAGAACCGCTTAATCTGCAAGGTTGTTTTTTGAGGCATTCTTTTCGCCTTCAAATAGTTCTTGTAAGGAGAGAATTTGTCGGGGAACATGAACAACTAATCCCTGAGCCAGTTTCCTGAGGGCTGGAAGTATTTCCAGAAAGTCTCTTCTATCGATAATGGTGTTCACGGAATACCATCCTTCATCCGAAAGGGGACTTATCGTCGGTCTCTTTAAAGCGGGGAGCTCGCTCACTAGTCGTTTCAAGTTTTCCTCTCGTACATTTACAAAGATATGTATCTTTTTTCGTCCATCTACCACGCCTTTTAAGAGGGTCAGTATGTCATAGATTTTCTCTCTTTTCTCTGGATCGGATAAGGCCTTCTTGTTAGCGATCAAGACCGCGGTGGATTCTGAAATGGTATCGATTATCTTCAAGTTATTCTGTTGTAACGTTGTTCCTGTCTCAACAACTTCCATGATAGCGTCCGCGTTCTCTGGAGGTTTGGCTTCCGTTGCGCCGAAGGATAGGAAAACACTGACTCTCGAGTTGTCACCCGTCTTCCACCAAGGTGTTACCACTAAAGGTGTTTTATCTCCAAAATTCTTTTGGTATGTTGAGTTAGATTGAACATATTGAACAGCGGTATTCAAGTATTCGGTTGAGATGCGAACATTTTTTCCTTCCCCCCAAAACTTTTCCAACAGCTCCGAGAGGGAGTTCACGTCTTCCCAATCGTCTGGAACAGCTAGCACCATCCGTATCTTCCCGAACTCTAAGTCTAAAAGTACTTCCACGTCGACTCCTGTTTCCCTAGTCCAGTCCATCCCGGTAATGCCTATGTCTTGAAGTCCCTCCGCAACGTGCATTGGAATCTCTTGAGGACGAAGAATCTTCATCTCGATTTTAGAATCGTTGATGGTAGGTCTGTACGTTCTATGTAATCCTGTAAGCTTATAACCCGCGTTTTCGAGGATTTCGTGTGTTCCTGTCTCGAGGTGGCCTTTAGGTATTACAAATTTTGTTCTTGTCAAATAAATCCATCTCCAAAAAGGGGATGATGTCTTACATCTAAATGGGATGAGGGGGATTGAGACATGTCATTCCATACAGGAAGGTTTCTCAATTCGATGAGCCATGTAAAGCTCTCGATGAACGCAGTCTCCTCTGAGCGACATATTACCTCACACTACATGATTTAGGCTTAAAAGTAATCGTATTCTATATATAAGTTTCGTAACACGGTCAATTGAAAGGGGAAGACGAGTTTCTTGAGTGTGAAATTAGAGACGTTGGTAAAATCTCGAGGTTGTTAGCAAGGTAATTGCCATGGCTTCTCTTCTTTCGTGGGTAGTCCTAGAGGAAACTTTTGAAAGTACTTCTTTCGTCGATTTCTCCTGCGATGTTTGTAAGCATTAGTTTTTTTACTTTTTTTAAGTCCTTGGTTTGTCCAAAGGCCCACATCATCTTGACAACAGCGGTTTCAGCAATCATATCCTCTAAAGGAATCACCCCGATTTTCCGTAGATCCATGCCTGTGGCATAGACGTTCATGTTTATTCGACCCCAAATGCATTGTGATGTCATGGCTAAGACTAAATCTTGCTCAACGGCATATTGTATGTGAGGGAAGAAGTTTTCCGCTACGTGGCCCAGGCCCGTTCCCTCAAAAACGATGCCGTGGAAAGCATTCTCCACAAACCATCGTATTATGGTTGGAGGTAAATCTGGATAAAACTTGAGTAAAGCGATTTTTTCATCGAAGTTCGGCTTCAAAACAAGTTTTCTGTCAGGGTTTCTTTTCGTAACTTCGGTTCTCAAAAGGCTTATTTTATCGTCTTGAATTCTGGCAAGGGGCTCTGAGTTGACTGAGGTGAAGGCATCTCTTCTGCTGGTATGGCACTTCCTGACCTTTGTGCCTCTGTGTAAAACGGTTGTCGTGTCTGAGGTGGTATCGTGCATCCCTACCATGACCTCTGCGATGGGGCTTTTGGCAGCAGCTCGAACCGCGTTTATGAGGTTTATGGCTGCGTCTGAACTCGGTCGGTCAGACGAACGCTGGGAACCCACCAGTATAACGGGTATAGGAAGATTTTGTAACGCGAAGCTTAGGGCTGCTGATGTGTATGCCAAGGTGTCTGTGCCATGGCAGATGACAACTCCGTCTACAGACTTATTGATGTGTTGTGCCACACGTTTGGCTAATTCACTCCAATGTGGTGCGTGAAGATTCTCGCTGAAGAGGCTGAAAAGTACCTCCGCATGGATGTTCGCTATTTCCGAAAGCTCTGGGACGACATTGCAAAGATCGCTTGCAGAGATAGCGGAGTGAACCGCTCCGGTTCGGTAGTCAACTCGGCTTGCGATGGTGCCTCCCGTGCTTATGATGACTACCGTGGGCAGGTCCTTTCTTTCACTTAGCGTTTCGTCAGCTTTGAAGGAGGGTTTAGCGCCCTCTCCAATCTTCTCCAAAATCATGTTGGGTGCTACTCTTAATCCTATGTTGTAACCGATTTTCAGTTTAAGTACGATGTGACGGTCATCAGCTAACTCGTAGCGAGGCATCAACACGCCTTGAAAAACTTCGCTTCCTCTAGTAACCTTTACGAGGTTTCCGACTTCGACTTTTGCCTTGAGGAGGACTTTTTCGGCTTTTCCTCTATAACCCGATAATTCCTTCGTCATCGTTACAGCCTACACTCACATTGATTGGGCTCTATTTAACCATTGGATGTGAGTACTATTTTGATTTATGCCATAGGCTTACATTTAACAAAAAATGCAGCGGAAGAATATCAACGATTGTTGTGACTTGTGACGTCAAAACGTCAGACCTACTCGAAAAAAACTTTGAGCAAATAAACGGAATTGATTATCACCGGTAGCTTGTTTAGACTATCGTAGTGAAGCCTTAGAGAAAGCGAAATATGAGTCCGAAAGTCTGTTTAACGCCTTGAGAGAGTTGAGCTCGTGAAATATTGAAGAAACTAATTCTGAAGATGTTTAGCCATGTACGGTCCGCGGAGCGTATATCCTTGGAGGTTGAAATAGGCTCTAGAGCCCAGAGCACTTGTGACAAGGATATTTTTGATTCCGAGCTCGTCTCGCGAAATTCTTTCAGCTTCTTTCAATAAAGCTTTTCCGTATCCCTGGTGCTGCCAAGATCCTTTTACCTGTTTTCCCACGGGAACGAGAGGGCCATAAACGTGAAGCTCCCTCACCAAGGACGTTTCGCCTCCTGTGATTTCGGGTCGATGAGCCTTATTTGATGGGATTCGAAGCCTGAGAAAACCGATTAAGACATCGTTCTCCATGTCTTCAAAAGCGATGAAGTATTCTATACCTTCTGACGCCTCATATCTTTGAACCGTCAACTCAATCGAACTAATGCTCGGTTCCACACCATCCCTTAACATTCTGTGTCCTACCTCCCTGCAACGTATACATCTACATCGGGTCCCTAGGGCCTTCAAGTTTTCGAAGACGATTTGGCGTAGATTGCTCTTTTGTACCCCATTTAGAATTAGTTGAGCAGGTATATCTCGTTGAATTCTCATAATTCGAACCCATGAAGGGATGAACATCTTCACTTCGGCGATGAGGCGGGCAGCCTCTTCAGTCGTGTAGGCTTCGAAGCTACCTTCATTCCACCAATCGTAGAGTTTAGAGCCTTTAATCACGAGGCAGGGATAAATCTTCAACATATCTGGCTTAAACGCGGTATTTGTAAAAAGGGTGTGAAAGCCGTCAACATCCCGGTTATAGGTTGATCCAGGGAGACCCGGCATCATGTGATAACAGATCTTTAACCCCGCGTCCTTCAGAATCCTCGTCCCTTCGATTACATCTCTCACGGTGTGTCCTCGTTCCACAAGCTGATAAACGTCGTCATAGATGTTCTGGACACCTACTTCGACTTTGGTTACACCCATATCAAGCATTTCATCTATCTGCTTTTCCTTTGCGTAGTCAGGCCTCGTCTCAAAGGTTATTCCCACGTTTTTTATTTTGCTTCTCTCCGCTTTCCGTTTTGCTTCAGCTAAACTCTGTGACTCTTCACCCGTGATAGCTTCTAAACACCGTTTAACAAAGGTCCTCTGATATTCTAGAGGAGTTGCTGGGAAGGTACCACCCTGAACAATCAATTCAACTTTTCCTACATTATGTCCGATTCTTTTCAACTGAACTAATCGACCGGAGACTTGTCGATATGGGTCATACTCGTTCTGCATTCCCCTCATGGCTGACGGCTCTCGACCCGTGTAACTGTTCGGCACGTTTTCTATTGATGGACAGAACACGCACCTCCCGTGTGGACAATTATCGGGCTTCGACATCACCGCGACCACATTTATGCCAGAAAGGCTTCTAACAGGCTTAAGTCGTAGCCTTGGAAGAACTTTTTCACGCTCCAAGTCTGTTGCCTCAGCCAAAATATCGGCGTTGCTCGGAATCTTGTTCAAGCCATATTTACGACAAACCATGACCTTGAGCTTTTCAAGACTCCCCTCCTTTCGAGTGAGAAGAATTTGGAGAACTTCTCTACAAGCTTTCCTACTTGTGTTATTGGACATAAGAACACCATAGAACTGAATAGTGAGAGACTAACAAATCAGGAATATACGCCTTTCATCGTTAATACGTTTACACTTACGTTTCATTTGGCAAACCACGTCATCAGATAAAGCGATTATCAAGACCTCAACTCATTAATCTATTAAGCTCGTCTGACGTTAACCATTCTTCGACATCTTCTCACTTATATCTTACTAACTAACCATCGATTCGAACTATAGATTTGTAAGCCAGATGTAGGATTAACAATTGAGATTAATAGATACTTGATGTAATTGGTTTCTACTAGCTATATACATGCAAAGATAATTATCTAGTTTACCATATTGAGGAGATCTATGTGTCAAAGGAAACTGGTTATCTTCTGAAAGGTTTATTCGTTTTACTATTAATCTCAGCACAAATCGTCGGATTGTTACATGGCTCCCTCGTTATTCCCAGTGTTAAGGCAGAAGAACTCCCCGAGCAATGGGATTACAATGATGGCTCTTGGACGCTTATAGATAAACTAGGTCTTCCAATTCTAGTCAATCTTCCAATCGGTGACAGTTGGACTTACGTCTTCAATTTAGATAATGATACAGAATACCACATCTATTTTCATGGTGACTGGATTGGTTCTTCCACCGACTACGACATCGCCGTTTATGACCCCGATGGAATCAGAATCTCATATCACACAGAGTCCCACGGGCTAATAGAACATTTGGGCACGACGGTCACCGACCCCCTCTTCAAACCAGAGAAAGATGGGGAATACAGCATTTACATATGGAATGATCCAAAGGAAAGTACTCCAGCGAGCGAGGACCTCGATAATAATGGTTTTTTCGATGACTTTTATAATGGCACATTGATGGTTATAGAGAACTTGAAAGTGAACAGGTTGTATGAAAACAAGTTGTATATGGAAGGAAAAGATGACACAACCAATGAACCTAGATTTAATACGACTTGGGTTTACGAGTTTAACACGACCAGTAACCGTATAGAAGTACCTATAGAGGTCCCTGAATCCCTAGACATGTATGAGGCAAGATTATACCTCATGGCTGACCC
>JAZFSF010000303.1:0-2383 GCA_036446055.1 Bathyarchaeia archaeon
TATCCAGTTTCGTTTTTCGGATTTATATTATTGGAGTTAGATTCAATTACTTATAGTTTTGTTTTATCATCCAATGTCTTTCTTAAAGACGAAATGTCCAACAAAAAAGTCAGTTTGGATCATATAACGTAATCAGAAACATATATTGAATCCGTTCTACTGTCATACGATTGTGATCTATTTCGTTTCTAATCCATTTTAAACGTTTTAAAATACACGCGATTGTGACGACTTGTTTATCATTGGTCAGTTTTTTTCGCCTCGTTACGTCAAGCTTAAATCTATATTCAATCCCCCCCAGTTTTTTTCAAGAGGACGAAGGATGAAAAACATAAATAGTTGAACGAAGAAATCGAACTTGGCTTGAGAAAATTGGTTAATGATTATAAGGTAAAAAACTTGAATCTGGCGTCTCAAGGAAAAGAGTCTATCTATCTGGCTGAGATGAGGATGCCAACTCTTTTGAGAATTAAAAAACGATTCCAAGAGGAAAAACCCCTCGAAGACGTGAAGATTGGAGCTTGCCTTCACGTCACTAGAGAGACAGCGGTTCTCCTCCGAACGCTTAAGGCTGGCGGTGCATCGGTCGCTCTTTGTGGCTCAAACCCGTTGAGTACACAAGATGATGTTGCTGCAGCCCTCGTCGAGGAAGGCTTCAACGTTTATGCGTGGAGGGGAAACGATGAAGAATACTACGCATGTATTCGAGAGATTTTACAGCTTAATCCAAACATCTTGATCGACGACGGCGCTGACTTGATAGTGATCGCTCACCGGGAAAAGGAGAACCTGTTAAAAGAGGGATTCGGGGTTCAAGAAGAGACAACCACAGGCGTCACCAGGCTACGAATAATGGAGAAAGAATGCGAACTTAAAACACCGGTCATCGCAGTCAATGATGCAAAAATAAAAATGATGTTCGATAATCGATATGGAACCGGTCAGGGCGTTGTGAGCGTAATCAAGACGATGAACGTTCTGTTCGCAGGAAAAGTAGTAGTTGTTGCGGGTTATGGATGGTGTTCAAAAGGTATGGCCATGAGAGCCCGGGGGTTGGGCGCAGAAGTCATAGTCACCGAAGTGGACCCCTTTAAAGCGCTAGAAGCGGTTATGGATGGATACCGCGTCTTACCAATGAATAAAGCTGTTGAAGAAGCGAATATAATTTTTACGTCAACCGGTTGTCGAGACGTCGTATCAGCAGACCATTTTCAAAGGATGAAAGACATGACGATTTTGGCTAACCTCGGCCACTTCAACGTTGAGATAGCAGTCGAAGCATTAGAGCAAATCGCTGAGAAAAAGAAGCAGGTCCGAGAGGACGTTAAAGAATACACCCTACCCAACGGCAATCGATTATATCTCATCGCTGAAGGACGATTGGCGAATCTGGTCACACTGGGAGGCCACCCCTCAGAAATCATGGACTTAAGCTTCTCAGCACAAGCCTTAACATCCGAGTATTTAGCCAAGAATCATGGAACATTAGAGAACAAGGTGTACGAGGTCTCAGAGACAATAAGTCAGGACGTGGCCAGAGTAAAACTGGAGACAATGAACATTCAAATTGATTCTCTAACAAAACAACAGTTAAACTACACTCAAAGCTTCAAAGTAGGCACCTAACCAGCAACGTAGATTTGGCTAAGCAGATAATCGAAAGCCTTTGAAGGATTTAGGCCAACTAGTGTCTTTGGCTCAATAAATATTGAGCTGACTGGCTCTGTACTCCCTTAGATGTATTTCTAGAAAAGCTAACCAGCAATTCATAGAAGCCTCGATTTGAAGAATGAGCGGGTTAAACTAAACTCAAGTTCACAATAATGTATATGATAGACTTGGTGAAAGTGAAATAAAAAAGAGTGTAGGGTTAAGACTTTAGTTTTAAGCCTTTTTTACCCAAGAATTTCGCGGTGCTCCCGAGTTCCTTCTCGATGCTTAATAACCTGTTCGAGGTTGCCCCGCCACGCATTTGTTCGGTTCCCAGCCCGACCACGTAGTCCGCGATCGCTTCACCCTCTCCTCGACTCGCACAGGGCATCACTCCATATCCATGCCGATACGCCAGCTCCACCGCGTCGAAGGCCTCACTCATCGTCCCCACTTGATTCACCTTCAGAAGCATCGTATTCGCCGCTCCGACATCGATGCCCTGTTGCAGCCGCACCGGGTTCGTCACGAAGAGGTCGTCACCTACAATCTCGATTCCCAGTTCCTTTGCTAAGATGGCGTGGCCTTGAAAGTCATTCTCTTCGAGTGGATCCTCAAGAATCACAATAGGAAAAGTTTTGACGATGTCGTGGTAGAGGTCGATGAGTTCTTCCCGGGTTAGCTCCTCTTCGGAGAACAGGCCCCTGAACACCCCCTTCTCTTGATCGTAATA
>JAZFSF010000304.1:0-22728 GCA_036446055.1 Bathyarchaeia archaeon
TGAGCCTGTGAGTTCTTCACCGACTCCAGATGAGCCTGTGAGTTCTTCACCGACTCCAGATGAGCCTGTGAGTTCTTCACCGACTCCAGATGAAAAAGCATAGGAGGATTTCTCAAGTGCCATTCCTAAGGTTGACGAGTATTCGGGAAATGAATTCAACGGAAAGAGAAGTCAAACTAAGAGAGCTCAAGGTAGAACTCTCCCAAATCAGGGCGATGATTAAAGCCGGAGGCGCCTTGGAGAGCCCGTCACGGGTGAAAGAAATTCGAAAAGCGATTGCGCGGGTAATGACTGTTCAAAACGAAGAGAAGCTTGAATTGGAAGGGAAACAATAAAGATGTCACCTATGACTCAACGTAGCCTCGGTCGCCACGAATTGATTGGACTTCAAGTCGCTGTGGAAAGTGAACGTTGCGATGAATACTCCCAGGTAACGGGGCGGATTATCGACGAAACGAAAAACATGTTTATTGTGTTTGATGGACGTCACAAACGGCGAATTCCCAAGAGCGCAGCCTCCTTTCGCTTTGCTCTTCCAGACCACTCGACGTGTCTGCTGGAGGGGAAGATGATAACATATAGGCCCGAAGATAGAATAAAAAAGTTTAGAGGGATGAAAAAATAAGCAACATAGGCGTACCCGCCAAGCAGCCACCGAGAAGCTGTGACGATGTCAATTGTCCCTTCCACGGTAAATTGTCTGTGCGAGGGAGAATCTTAGACGGCGTCGTAGTCAGTGATCACATGAGGGGAACCATCGTGATTCGACGGGATTATCACCATTACGTTCCCAAATTCGAAAGATATGAACGGCGGCATCGACGCATGACGGCTCATAACCCGCCCTGTATAGAAGCTCAAGTCAATGATAATGTAAAGATTATGGAGTGTCGTCCTTTGAGCAAATCGGTTGCATTCGTGGTAATCGAGAAATCAGAGGAAACGTAAGAGACGCTTCTAGGAGTGAACAACGATGTCCAAATCTCGCGCCGTAAGTGCTAGAGGAGTGATAGAGTATCGTCCGCATATTTCACAGGGCCTTCAAACGGGGTCCATAATCAATTGTGCTGATAACACAGGAGCTAGACGCCTGCGAATCATAAACTTCATAGGATACAAGGGACGGTTGAGACGGGTTCCATGTGGAGGCGTGGGCGATCGAATACTAGTATCTGTTAGAAAGGGCAATCCGACTCTAAGAAAACAGGTTCTCCCTGCCATCATTGTACGTCAACGAAAACAGTTCCGGCGGGCTAATGGGATGTGGATTCAATTTGAAGACAATGCCGCCGTCATTATCACACCGGAAGGAGAGCTTCGTGGATCTGAGATCAAGGGGCCTGTCGCCAAAGAGGCGGCTGAAAGATGGCCGAGGATTGCTGGAAATGCAAGCATAATCTTGTGAAGCGAGAAAGGGTGATAGAGAAGTGAAGAAACGTTCAAAAAGGCCTAAAATACAACGAAAACAGCTTTCAGCCATGCTGTCCAAGGCGTTAGTTCAAGAGTATAAAGTCCGTTCCATGCGGGTTAAGAAGGGCGATACGGTTCAAATCATGCGTGGTTACTTCAATGGTGTTGAAGGGGCCGTCACGAACGTAGATTACAAAAAAGTTATCGTAAATGTTGAGGGCGCAACCCGTGAGAAGTCCGATGGGACTATTGTGTTTATACCCATTCACCCCTCTAAAGTCGCTATCACACGACTGATCTTAGACGATCCTCGAAGAAAAGACATCCTAGAGCGACGAGCGAGTTCGAAGCGTTCAACGGGACAATAGTACAAATTAATGGGAGAGAAAGCATATGGGACGAAAAGGAGCGAAAAAACATCTTAAGAGGCTTCCGGCACCTGCCTTTTGGCCGATTCACAGAAAAGAGTACAAGTGGGTTGTGAGGCCAAAGCCAGGTCCTCATAAAATGAATCAATGCTTACCCCTTCTCTTGGTTATCAGAGACATCCTTCAATTAGCTAAAACGAGGAAGGAAGCTAAATTCTTGTTATCAGAAGGAAACGTCATGGTAAACGGAAGGATTCGACGACACGACAATTACTCCGTAGGGCTAATGGACGTCATATCATTCCCCTTAACAGACGAGGCATACCGTGTTATTCCTGCGCCTAGAAAGGGGCTAATCCTGCACTCCATAACGGGTGAAGAAAAAGAGCATAAACTCTGCCAAATTGTGAATAAGACTTGTGTCAAGGGCGGCCATCTACAGCTCAATCTTAATGATGGTAGAAACATCCTGCTTAACGTCATGAATCCTGGAAACCCTGTGGAAGATATTTATGAAACACGTGGAACCCTAAAAATTCAAGTTCCCACAGCAGAAATAGTCGATTACGTGCGTCTTACGGAAGGAGTTTTAGCGGTGATAACTGGGGGAAAACATATTGGGCGCTGGGGTGAGGTCGTGCAAATTGATGAAGCGGAAGGCTCACATTCGCCAATCGTTACTTTGAAGGGTGAAGCTGAAGACTCATTTAAAACGATTATTGAATACGTTTTTCCAATTGGAAAAGGAATGCCCTGGATTTCAATGCCGGAGGACGAAGCGTCATGAGTCAACCAGAAAAGACGGAACGGTCAATTAACCTGATGCAGAGGCCTCGAATTGAAAAGGCGGTTATCAACATTTCAGTAGGCCAGTCAGGTGAACCACTTCAAAGGGCCGCGAGAGTGCTCAAGGACTTAACGGGTATGACGCCGAGTAATAGACTAGCCAAGAGCTCGATCAGGGATTGGGGGATACACCGAAATGAGCCGATCGCCTGCCTTGTCACCCTTAGAAACGAGGCCGCGATAGACTTTTTAAAGAAGGCGTTTGACGCCGTTGGAAATCGTTTGCGTGAATCAAGTTTCGACACCAACGGCAATTTTGGCTTAGGAATCAGTAAACACATCGATCTTCCAGGGGTCAGATACAACCCCGACCTTGGGATAATAGGTATGAACATCTCAGTGGCCATGGGAAAACCAGGCTACCGCGTGAAGAGGAAGCGCCTCGCGAGGGCTAAAGTTGGGAAGAAGCAGAAGCTGACGCGCGAAGAGTCCATTGAATACGTTAGGGAAACCTTTGGCATAGAAATCCTAGGAGAATAAGCTGAATGCAAACATCATTGAAGGCGACGATGGAAGTGTGTGGAGAAAGTGGCCGATCTGGGAGAAGATGTGGCTCTTATGTTCCAGCAATTCGTCCCTTCGTTTTAACTTTATACCTCGGATATTTCGAGGAGTCAACTGGGAACCGTGGCTTAAAAGGGTGAAGTAGACAGAAAAGTGAATATGTACTGTTAGAAGTGGATTTGTCTTTGGTTAAAACAAGATTGGCACAAAAGCTGGTTGAAATACCTGACGATGTAGATGTTACTGTTGACTACAATACCGTGTATGTTAAGGGGTCATTAGGCGAGGTCAGCCGAGATTTCACCCACGCCCACGTACATTTGAAGCTTGAAAACGGAAATGTGATTGTTGAGGCACCCTGGCCCGACAAAAAAAAGGCTGCCGTAGTTGGAACAGTACGTTCTCATATACAAAATATGATGACGGGCGTCGCCAAAGGCTTCACCGTCAAGCTAAAAATCGTCTTCGCCCATTTCCCTGTGACTGTGAAGATACAAGATGATTTGGTAGTCATAGAGAATTTTCAAGGAGAACGGCGACCTCGACAGGCACGAATATACGGCAACGTCAAAATCACAGTAGACGGCGACGACGTAATCGTTCAAGGGATTAACCTTGAGCACGTCACCCAGACAGCAGCGAACATCCAGAAGTCAACTCACATTAAGAAGAAAGATCCACGGGTGTTCCTCGACGGCATATATGTCTTCGAAAAAAATGAGGGGATGTAACAATGCAGAGCGAAGAAGAGAATGACAGTTCAGAACAAGAGGTAGAAGTGAGAATTCTTAAACCTCGAAGAACCAACAAACAACTAGGTGATATGCTCTCCCTTCGGGAAGCTATAAAAGGTAAAAGACCCGACTTCATACGCCAAGAAAGTTGGAGGTTAAAACGAGTGAAACCAGCATGGAGACGGCCCAGGGGCTTAGACAGTAAAATGCGCACCCATAGGAATGGATGGCCGAAATCGGTCAACGTTGGTTATCGCTCCCCCAAAAGTGTTCGTGGGTTACACCCCTCCGGTTTTGAAGAGGTCCTCGTCCATAATGTAAAGGATCTTGACAAAATTACATCAGACCAAGCAGCGAGAATCAGTCATACCGTGGGACGGCGGAAAAGAGCAAACATCGTTGAACGAGCTGAGAAACTAAAGATTTACGTTTTTAACAAGAGGGTGAAACCTGTTGAAACTTACTAATCAGAAACGGCTTGCCGCAGACATCATGAAGATTGGCAAGAGCCGCGTTTGGATAAACCCCGAAAGAGTTGAAGACGTTGAAGAAGTGATCACTCGGGCGGAAATCCGCGGACTTATAAACGACGGCGTAATACAAGCTCTTCCTCAAAAAGGCATCAGCAGGGGTCGGGCACGCATCCGTCAGATACAAAAGAAAAAAGGGCGTAGACGTGGGCACGGAAGTAGAAGTGGAGGCAAAACCTCAATATTATCTAAGAAGAAAAGATGGGCAATAAAGATTAGGGCCATTCGAAAACGTTTAAAGGTGCTTGTGGACAGTCGAGTCATACAGCGAAGCACGTATCGACGTCTCTATCTGCTGTCTAAAGGTGGCGTCTTCGACAATGTCCGTCAGGTCGAGCAATACATTGAAGCTAATCAACTAGCGAGGAGGCGTTCGATTGGGTAAAGGACCACGATACCGCGTGACCTTAAAACGGCGTCGACAAAATAAAACGGATTATCGTAAGCGAAAAACGATGATCGTCTCCAGGAAATCCCGCTTCACGGTTAGGGGCTCGCTCAAAAACATGACTGCCCAAGTAATTGACGCCTTTTTAATTGGCGACCGGACCCTGACGACCGCGCACTCTCGAGAGCTCGCAGCCTATGGCTGGAAAGCTCCATGTGGAAACATACCTGCTGCTTACTTAACTGGTCTCCTTCTGGGCTTTAAGGCTCAATCCCTGAACATTCAAAATGTAATTCCGGACATTGGCTTACGACGGGCTTCACGGGGTTCACGGGTTTTTGCTGTTATAAAAGGCGCGAGGGACTCTGGTCTCACTATTCCATGCGGTGATGTCATGCCGGATGAGTCGAGAATACAGGGCGAACATATCTCGTCACACGCGAGACAGCTCGCAGAGGCTGAGCCTGAACGCTATCAACGACATTTCTCCAAGTATCTCTCAAAGAACTTGAACCCGGAGCAATTACCCACACACCTCAACGAAGTCAAGTCAAATATCGTTAAAGCCTTTAAACAGGAAGGATAACAAATATGTCTCGATATCAAGATAGGAATAGAGAATGGATACCACGAACCTCTCTTGGCAGAATGGTTCAGGAAGGCAAGATCACATCCCTCAATGAGATTTTCGTAGAGGGCTACAGAATTCAAGAGTCGCAAATTGTGGATAACCTTCTTCCAAACTTACAACAGGATGTTTTGGACATCAATCTTGTGCAAAAACAGACTGACGCTGGAGAGAAATCAAGGTTCAAGGCTCTCGTTGTGGTCGGAAACTACGAAGGCTTCTTCGGTTTAGGCGTTGGAAAAGATAAGCAGGTACGAGCAGCAATTCAAAAAGCAGTCTTAGACGCAAAAATTAATATTGTTCCTGTCAAACGGGGATGCGGTAGTTGGGAATGCGTATGTGGTGAACCACATACTGTCCCTTTCAAAGTCTCAGGGCGATGCGGAAGCGTAAGAATCCATCTATTCCCAGCCCCAAAAGGTTTAGGCGTCGTCGCAGGTGAAGTTGCTAAAAAAATTATTAAATTTGTCGGCATCAAGGATTGTTGGTCTCGAGCTTTTGGATCGACTCGAACTGTTCCTTCCTTCGCCTACGCGACCTATGATGCCTTGAAGAACACCTATCGCATGGTTTCTCCAACTGATTGGATGGGGTGACGGGAATGACTACAGAAAAATGTTTTGTGATTATCCGCCTTCGGGGCAGCGTTGGCATTTCAAGAGAACTTGAACGCGCTTTTGCCCTTATGCACTTAACCCGCAAGTTCAGCGCGACATTGATGAAAGAAAGCTCTTCAAATAATGGCATGATTCGAAAGGTAAAGGATTATGCAACTTGGGGTGAGGCGTCTCCTAAAATCATCTCTCAACTGATTAAACAACGGGGTTATCTTACGGGAAATCAGAGGATAACTGATGAAATGGTTAAGGAACGATTTGGCCACGAATCCATTACACACTTAGGTACTGCACTTCATGAATTGAAGGAGAATCTATGGCGTCTTCCCGACCTTAAACCTATCTTTCGCTTACACCCGCCCAAAGGCGGGTTTCACGGCTCGATTAAGAAACCATATCCCAAAGGTGAACTGGGGTATCGGGGCGAAAAAATCAATGATCTCCTAGCAAAAATGATTTAACCGGAGAAAACATTATATCTCCAAACCTTTACACGATAAACACGTATCTATCAAAGGTATTCGCGATGCAATATCACCTTCACAACCTTGACCACAAGGAAACCTCGAATCCATGGGTAAAATAGCTGATTAAATAAAAAAAAGGGGAGACTACTTAGTGCCCGGGCGATTCTTGAACTTTTTTCGACCAATAAGCCTCGTAATGCCTGAGGTGAAAGCCCCGACTAGACGAGTCAGCTTCAATGAACGACTCATCTGGACAGGATTAGTTCTTGTCGTCTATCTCATTATGACGGAAATCCCTCTCTACGGCGCAGTTCCCACGGGCGTCAGTGACCCCTTTTATTATCTGCGAGTGATTTTCGCGTCTAACAGGGGCTCCCTGATGGAGCTGGGCATTCAACCCATTGTCACTGCCGGTATGATAATTCAACTCCTTGGAGGCTCAGGCCTCATCCAAGTTGACCAATCTAATCCCGAGGATCGAGCGTTGATGTCAGGGGTGACCAAATTCTTTTCCCTCCTTATGACGTCTTTCATCGCAATCGCGTATCTGCTTTCAGGTGCTTACGGCACCGATCTCACCCTCGACACGAGTCTACTAATCTTCATACAACTCTTCTTTGCAGGCATCGTATTGATGCTCCTTGATGAGCTTCTACAGAAGGGCTGGGGTTTCGGAAGCGGCATTAGCCTCTTCATTGCAGCGGGCGTCGCCCAAAAAATACTGTGGAATACTCTATCCCCACTGCCGTTTCCTGCAGAAGAAGAGATGGGTAAAAGCACCGGAGCCCTGATTGCCTACATCCAATCACTATTTAACGGCGAAAACCCCTTAAACGCTTTCTTCTATCGCGCTCGACTAGATGCGCCGACGATGCTGGGATTATTATCGACGGCCGTCCTCTTCCTCGTGGTGATTTACTTCCAAGTTCTCAAGGTTGATTTACCCGTTTCATACGCACGCTATCGAGGGTTCCGAGGTCGATACCCTGTGAAATTCCTATACGTGTCAAATATCCCCGTAATCCTGGTATCCGCACTCCTCATGGATATCTCGTTCGTCGGTCAAATTATCTGGTCAAGATTTAATTCGGATAACTCTCACTTTTTACTCAATCTGTTAGCCACTTATGATCCTGTCACTAACGAGGCGACGGGAGGATTAGTCAAATACGTGGTTGGTCCCCGAAACTTTACCCAGTTTCTTGCAGACCCGTTGCGAGGCCTCATCTACGCTGGACTCATGATAGGTCTCTGCGTTATCTTCGCCGTCATCTGGGTTGGCATTGGTGGGCTTGGGCCAAAAGACGTCGCTGAAAAAATCGTGAACTCAGGTATGCAGATTCCTGGTTTCAGACGGTCAGTCAAGCCGATTCAAAGCGTATTGGAGCGATATATCCCATCAGTCACCGTACTCGGCGCGATTACCGTGGGCGCCATCGCATCTATATCTGACTTCTTTGGCGTGTTCGGATCAGGCATGGGCATTCTACTAACCGTAGGCATCCTCTATCAACTCTATGAGACCATCGCTGGGGAACAACTCGCTGAAATGTATCCCTTCATTCGACGCCTCATTGGGAAGGAATAAATCACGCGTCGTTCAACACCATCTACTCTAAAGGAGTCATATCTTACAGTTTTTTGGCGAAAGCTTCAAATTTGATCGTTGCATACAGGATGTGAACGGTTGAGACGTCTCATCATTTAACGATTGGATAGACATGACCGTTTCAAAATCCATTGACATGTGATCACCATACAAATCAAAGGGTAGTGCATTGAAATGAACCTCGTCATAACTATAAGTGGCCTGCATGGATCTGGAAAAACTACCGTTGCCCGCGTGATATCAAAAGCCTTTAACTTGCGACACATATCTGCTGGAGAATTATTTCGTCAAATAGCAATTAAACGGGGACTCACCGTCTCGGAGCTCAGTAAACTCTCCTCTAAAAACAGGAGTATAGATGATATCGTTGACGAACGGACTCGCAACGAGGCAAAGAAGGGAAGTGTCGTATTAGACGGCTTATTGGCTGGGTGGTTAGTCAAAGAAAATGCGGACATCAAGATATTTTTAGTCGCATCGGAGAAGGTGCGTATTGAACGGATTGCCGGGAGAGAAGGTATTAGCTACGATACAGCTCGAGAAGCGACGTTGCTCCGAGAAGGGCTTGAGATGAGAAGGTTTAATAGGTTTTATGGCGTTGACTTACGAGACCTGTCTCTATACGACCTAGTTTTGAACACTGGGTTGTTATGCGTCGAGGCTAATATGCAGATTATCAAATCATTCATCAGAGAATATATCAAGTCTTATAGGAGGAAATAACAGTGTCCGCTATACAAGTTGGAAGAATATGCGTCAAGATGCAGGGAAGAGAAGCTGGAAAAAGATGTGTCATCGTCGAAGTCATAGATGAATCATTCGTCCTTGTAACGGGGCCCAAAGCCGTGTCAGGCGTTAAGAGGCGACGTGCGAACGTGAAACATCTCCAGCCCTTAGAAGACATCCTTCAAATCTCAAAGGGAGCGAGTGAAGAGGAAATCATAGATCTTTTAGACGAAACAGGAAAAACAGATTACATGAAATCCTCTTAGACAATGTAGAAAATCCATCCCCTTGACACATTATTAAATTTCACACGTGTCCAAGACAAGTGAAGCCAACATCCATTTTTTGCGTCTTTCATTTAATTCAGTAGAACACCTTCCTTATTTCAGGGATTGAAACGAAATCCCTCTTCTCTCCCTTCCACTACATGACGAAACTTTCAGTTCTTTTCCGTTAGCAAAGTTAATAACATCCTCTTCAAAGCCTATTTCCAGAGCCACGAGCAACGTTATGGGGGATACAGTGTGAAGCTACTTCCTTGGCAGGTGAAACGATACGTCGTCACGAAACTTGACGAGGAAACCGACCCAGCACATGGAGTCGCTCCCCAAAACCGCGGGATAAGCGAGCATATAAGCCATGGCGTAATCAATTTGGATAAACCCAGCGGACCCACAAGCCACGAGGTCGTTGCATGGGTCAAACAACTTCTGAAAATCGAGCGCGCGGGACACGGTGGAACCCTGGACCCACGTGTGACGGGTGTATTACCCGTAGCCCTCCTAGAAGCCACGAGGATCGCGCAGGTCTTCTTGTACTCCGGAAAGGAGTACGTTTGTGTCATGCGCCTCCACTCAACAATGCCCCGTGAACGCGTTCAAGAAGTCATCGATGAATTCGTTGGAGAGCTCTTTCAGCGTCCACCCCTCCGCTCCTCAGTGACCAGGCGTATGAGACGACGAACCATCTACTACATACAAGACGTAGAGTTTCTTGAGAGAAGGGTGCTCTTTAGAGTCGGCTGTCAAGCAGGAACATACATACGAAAACTCTGCTTTGACATCGGAGAGGCTTTGGGCTCCGGAGCCCACATGGCAGAGTTGAGGAGGACGCGAACCGGCCCCCTCACCGAAGACAAAGACCTCATCACCTTCTACGATCTGTATGAAGCCTATCACCTGTGGACTGAAGGGAACGACGAATCCAAGTTACGGACGATTATTCAACCCATGGAAAACGCTCTAGCGCTTGTCCCTAAAATCTTCCTCCGTGACTCCGCCGTTGACTCCATCTGCCACGGAGCCAACCTCGCTGTTCCGGGAATAGCCAAATTTGAGTCGGGAATATTGAAAAATGGAGTGGTGGGCTTATTCACGTTGAAAGGGGAATTAATCGCGTTGGCGAAGGCATTGATGACATCCGAGGAGATAGACGAAAAGGAGCGGGGGCTCGCTACTGACACGATGCGAGTTCTCATGACACCGGGAACGTATCCTCGACTCTGGCGAAAACGTGGTGTAAAGGGTAAAGTCTGATTTCTAGGAATATCCTTAAGAGAGAATTCTTCTATTTGTACTCATGTGCCGGGATAGCCTAGATTCAAGGAAACTTGAAGGGAAACCTGGTAGGGCGCAGGCCTGGAATTATCCATGCCTGAAAGCCTGTGACCGCTCTGGTCGCGAGGGTTCAAATCCCTCTCCCGGCGCCAGATTTTTCATCAAATATTATTCGCATATTGATTATCGGAGTAATCTTGTTTCTATCCAGATTCGAACGAAGCCCCGAATTCCTACCGCTCCTAAATCCTTTGACAAATTGAAAAGGGAGTTGTTATTTAACCCAGAACTCGTATAAGACCTGCTTCAGATAAAGATTGACGTATATTCTAAAACGACATTCATTTACTTTCACGACTAAGGCTGTTATGTCCTCTTTCTAAATCCACGTCGATTACACTCTAAGTTTCTATGGACTTGACTTTAGTAAAATGCTTCTTTTAATAAAATGATAGCTTGTTCTTGCTCAACGGAACCTTCATCCTCGACGTATTTTTTTAGATTGTCTACATACTCGTTGCTGAATTGTCTAATTATGGTCCGCCTCGTCCTTCCCCAGCCTCTGAGGGTATTAGACTAAGCCTTAATCCTTCCATCATTACGTTCAATCAAGATTTTGACTGTAGACCGTTGCTTGATAGTCAACTAATGCTTTCAAGTATAAGTCAATGACTTACTGTGGCGCAATCGTATGAATAAAGGAAAGGCTTTCCAATAGAAAAAGATAATAATCTTTCCAAGAGAACCTTCTACGCTTCCCATATAATGGAGTTAACGCTCAAAATAGTTAATCGGTGAAAGATGCGTTGAGAGACAAAGTCCTTATCCTCGCTTCCGGGGTCTTCGATCTGGTTCATTACGGTCACATCCGCTTCATCGAAGAGGCGAAGAAGTTGGGTGGAGAGAATTCTCGCTTGGTAGTCATTATCGCGAGGGACAAGACTGTTAAACGATTAAAGGGTAGACTACCGATAATCCCGGAAGACCAGCGTCGAGCTGTCGTTGAGTCTCTTAAACCCGTCGACGAGGCTCTTCTAGGCTATGAGAACCTGAGTTTCGAGGAGACAATCGCGAAGGTTAAACCGGATATAATTGCAGTGGGCTACGACCAGCTGAGTATTGAGAATGATGTCAAGGCCTTTATCCAGGCGAGGGGATTGACGATTGAGGTGGTGCGTGTTGGGAAGTTTGGTAGAGTGGATTTGGACAGTTCTTCGAAGATCAAGAGGAAGATCTTGAGTGAGGAGACATCTTCCAGCTAAACAAATATCTTTTTTTGTAGTTACAGCTTTTAAATAGTCACGCTTCCCTACGACCCCTAAAGGCCTATTCCTTCCAGCCAAAACCTTAGAAGTTAGAACAACAATTTTTCGAAGAAACCTCTATGACTTTCACGACAATCAAGCGGGATTATAATTGTACTAGCCTTTATCGAAGCATTGGCAGTCTTGGGCAACACTCTGTGGATGCTTTCAATTGGGTTAGCTAATGCAGGAAAGATTGACCTCGACCTCTCACACATCGCTACTTTCATAGCTTCTGTTTACCGAGGACCCTACGTGGAGTATCTAATTGGATTACTGAGTGGTCTCTTTCTCGGCCTCAACTTTGGGTCGATGGGCTGATTTGCCTGGTTAGGGCTGATAGGTTTCTCCCTCGAAAAAGTGTTGACCGGGCCTGACAACAGGCGCTCTGTGTAAGCTCCCTTAAGCTAAATCAATGAAGCTACCTCTTCGTCCTTGGTGTCCCCCTGCTGATTGAGTACCTTCCTGAGTGCTTATTTACGGTGCTTTTCTTTCTCCCCTTTACGTCTCACTTCTTCGGTTGGTCCAGTATCGACATGCTGATAACGATCCTGATTAAGGCGTGGATATATGTTGGGGTCATGAGTATCTTCATGGGCGCGTTAACCGGAAACTCTGGCTTCAACACCCTATAACAAACGTTTTTACCCTACATGAATTGAAATAACCCTTCAGTTTATCCCACTGCTCACAATAACGAAAATACAAATGTGTAGCGGAAGATGATATAACTTGAGATGGATCGATTCATGTCCAGCGGCTGAGTCGGAACGCCGTAGTTATTCCCTTCAAAATCAACTCTATCCACTGGGATCAAGATGTATGATTTAGACAAGCTCAGAACCATTCAAAGAACTCTGTCTCGAAAGGTCATCATCCGAGACGCGTTTAGAAAACCTATCACGCGGATTGCGGGTATAGACATTGCTTTTGCAAGTGAATTAGCCATAACTGCCTGCGTCATCACCTCTCTTCCTCCCACAAAAACCCTTGTTCAAAAAACCTTACTACGTAAACTTGATTTCCCATACGTATCTGCCTTCCTGAGTTTTAGGGAAGGTCCACCTATCATCGACATCATAAACATCTTGAAAACGAAGGTTGACCTTTTCCTGATTAATGCCCACGGCTTAGCACACCCAAGATACTACGGTTGTGCATCTCATGTCGGCGTGTTAACTGGAGTAGCGACGATAGGTGTAGCAACACGCAACTTGTGCGGAGTATACGATTGTATGCCTCAAAATGTAGGTAAGGCCGTCGCTATATACTGTAGTGACCGACAGGTGGGTTGGGTTTTACTGTCGAAGGAGGGATGTAGACCAATTTTCGTGTCTCCAGGCCACAAGATTGGTCTAGACTCGTCTTTGAAGATCGTGAAGGCGTGCCTTATCGATCACAAACTTCCTGAACCCCTCTGGCTTGCTCACCAATTGGCTAATGACGAAAAGAGGCAAGAGCCTTCTATGGACTCTAGAACATGATTCAGGTTTCCCTCAACCCTTCTTTTACGTCTCTGATTTTTTCTTCCAAGCGCTCAACGGTTTTTTGGAGGGAGCTGCTCCTAGCCTCCATCATTACGTCTGCCAAGGTGGCGTCAATGATGCGTCTGGCTATATCACACTTCCTTCGAAGCTCCCTTGCCAAAACATAAGCTTTTTCGAGGGAAATTAATTCGCCATAGATCTCTTTCATGATGTTTAGACATCTCTCAGCCTCTCCTAAATTTCCCTCAAGAAGGCAGTTTAACGCTCTTCTCCGAAATTCTCCCACAGAATCGGCGAGGCCGAGGATGTAAGAAATTGCGGAAATCTTCAGTTCGCTGGGGTCTGGATAGTGTTTCTGCTCAACCAACGAGAGGAGAATGTGGGCTTCAGCGTATTCTTGGATGGCAACTCGCACGGAGCCCGTATACGCATCACGATGGAGATCCAGTATCGCGTCTAAACGCTTTCGCATCAGCTCCATTTGCTCTATTTTAGACTTGGCTTCTGCTACATCTCCCCGGTGAATTGCCATGATGCCGTGTTTAGAATAGAAGATGAGTTTTCTTGTGACTACCGCTATTTCTTCGTGAACCTTAGCCTTTTCATCAAGTTCTCCTTGAAAATTGTCAATGATTTCCCTGAGCGTCATCTCACTTAACCTCTCGAAGACTTCTTTTTAACTCTACTCTGTCCACTGTGGTACGACTACAAATCTTAGCCATGATAGTGTGGTATGTCCCATTTTATTTATTATTATCCAAAAGAAAGCGGTAACCTCTGAAATAACGATTAAAGAACTGGTTTTGAAGGATATCCATCGAAACCTCAATTGAACTGCCAAATATCTAACGACCGCCACATTAGTACCTTCACAGCGTTACCATTAATCACTCTTCTCTCGTAAAGGTGGAGGGCACATCGAATAACATAGCAAAGATTATAGTCCTCTTGAGGACTATTTTATCTGCTGAGAGAGAGTCAGTCGTGAACGAAAACGATGAGAGACGAAGATCGTACATTGAAGTTCAGGTATGTCCTCAATGTATAAGTTCTAACCTTAGCAGGCTTGGGGCGTTAAGTGGTGATATGGCTGGTGCCCTGGCGATTCTTCCTTCCCAGTACGCCTGTTTGGACTGTGGCTGGGTTGGACGAATGGTTATCCTACGAACTGTTGACGTTCCTGACCGCGATGTTGATTAGTCAAAGGAGGAAACCGTCTTTTTAGTCAGAACGGTACTTTTTTTGTTCTCAACTAAAAAATATGTCAGTGACGCATTCTATCTCTGGCTACGCGATTTTTCGGGGTTTTTCCAGTTTACTGAGGAGGAGAACTTTACTTGGAATCGATTCATCAAGAATCTTGTATCCTGTTAATTCACTCAGCTCCCGTCCGAATTTTCTGATGTCCTCGTGGGTTGGCATGTTTTCAAATTGCAGTCGAAGCCGGGACCAGCCTACGTAGATATATGCCTTTACTTCAACGTAGGTTGGTGCAGCATCGACGATGAGCTGAGCGTAGTCTGCAGCATTCATCGCCTTCAAGTGGCGAACGAGGGTCAATCTGAGGACTGTTGGACACGTGAAACTTGAGAGTAACTTCAGGGATTGGGTTGTCTTGTGCCAGGCATTCTTCACCTGCGGACGGCAAATTCGCTTGAAGGTATCTTCGTTGGGAGCCGATAATGAGACATAAAGTTGGGTTGGTTCCTCACTTAATTCTTGTAGGGCTTTTGGAACGGTTCCGTTTGTGACTATGAATGTTGTGAAGTTTCTGCGATGGAATTCTTTCACCAATCCCCCCAACTCGGGGTATACGGTTGGTTCCCCCGCAAGACTGATGGCAGCGTGTTTTGGCTTGAGGGCCTCCAGATACCTATATTCATCACATTTATCGTGGGCCTTATACCCGCTTAAAATGCGTTTCTGCGCCTTCAACGCCCCTTCTACTATGGCGTCAGGGGCATCCCATTTCGTCATGACGGTTTCGTCAAAAGCTACGTTGACCTCATTGGACTGGATTCTCCAGCAAAAGAGACAGCGCATGGTGCAATGGGCTATGGCTGGCGTCATCTGCAGACAACGCCAACTCTTTATGCCATAAAACTTGTGCTTGTAGCAGGTGCCTTCATTGAGCAGGCTTTTGTGAAGCCATCGACACTTCTTGGCAGCGGAGTGCCTCCCGACCAGCTGATACTTAGCTCGTCTTAACGCTTGACGTAATTCCTTGGGGAGAAGCGAGGCTTCATCAGACAAATACTTCCCTCATACACTCTTTTGAAAGGACAGTCACCACCGTCCTACTCGTACTATTCCTTAACTCTTCCGTCTCCACTGTGCCAAAAAAAAGCATTCAAAGACAATGGAGGACGGGTTGAGTCTATGATATGCTAGAAGACGATGGATTCTTCTTTGATTCCGTCCTTAGATATTATGAGAATTTCAATCCCGTCTCCACTTGCGATATCTCTTGCTAAGGCGGATTTCATGGCGCTAAAGACTAAATCTCTTCCCTCTTGAAGGGTTAACCCCTCTTTGTAGCCTGCTTCGAGCACGCCTATGGCTATTTCAGCTCCAGAACCAACGGTCGCATATTTATCGGGGATAAGAGAACCCAAGGGGTCAAGGACGTACAAGTTGGGGCCTTCATCGTCGATGCCACCGATAATCGTCTGGGTTATGTATGGGAAGAGTCGTCTCTGAAAGAGAAGATTTGATATAGTCTTAGCCGTTGTCCGTACTGTTATCTTCCGATTGTGTTCGAGTTCGAAGAGCTTGGAGTACGCTCCGACCTGGCGAATCAGTATCTGCATGTCAGCAACTAATCCTGCACAAGCGGCACCTATTCTGTCAGTGATTTTGAAAATCTTTCTTCCCATCTTACTCATGACCATGTATCCGTAGGTTATACGCTTTTCAGATGATAAAATTACACCGTCTTTACAGACAACGCCCACTGTTGTTGCACCTAAGATGAATCTTTGGCTCAAATTATTTCCTCCCACAATGAATTAATGTGATTACACTACTAAAAAGACAGGACTAATAAATTTGTATCGGAGTTGACGACGTTTTGACTATCCGAGACATCCTGAATGCTCTGTTTTGGGATTCAAGGCAGAGAAAGGACGATTGTGAAATAGTGTACCTTCACCGTGGGGCACCCATGAACCGCAGAGTCGTGGCGTGTAAACTGGTTACGAAGATTCGGCCAATTTGGTTCACGTACGTTGATGAACGGGGGCGAGAAACCGTTATTCCCTTCCATCGTATCCTCGAGATTCGGAACGTGAAGACAGGTGAGTCTATCTGGAGAAAGAAAGTGGAAAAACCTATCGGTCTATGAGGCTTTGAATAGAACATGCTTCTTACAGGGGTTGTTATGTAAAGAATTTGACCTTAGAAATAGATGGCTCAATGGGGGAAGGTGGAGGCCAAATCTTACGAGTGTCCACGGCTTTATCGGCAATCCTGGGAAAGCCCATACGAATACGGAACATTCGAGTGAAACGTTCTCCTTCAGGACTTAGGCCTCAACATAAGACTGCAGTGGAGGCTCTGGCCCAAATGAGCAACGCGTCTGTTGAGGGATTACATATCGGCTCCACGAACCTTACCTTCGCTCCCGAAGCTTTAAAGGGGGGCCAATTCGTCTTTGATACGGGTACCGCTGGCAGTGTTTCCCTAGTCCTTCAAAGCTTGATTCCGGTGATGGCCTTCGCTCAAAAAAAGTCCAATGTTGAGGTCCGAGGAGGGACGAATAACCCTTTTGCGCCGGCAGTGGATTATATTGAAGAGGTTTTACTTCCAGTAGTCTCTTACATGGGGCTCAAAGCGTCCATTCACCTCGTTAAGAGAGGCTTTTACCCGAGGGGAGAGGGAGTAGTTGCGGTCGAGGTTAAACCTATAAAAAAGCTACGACCTATTAACTTAACCGAGTTCAGGGGAGTCAAAGACATATCTGGCTTATCCTACAGTTCGAGGCTTCGGTGTCACATCGTTGAAAGAATAGCGGTGAGCGCGAGGCGCACGCTTACGGCGGCGATGTATAGAAACGTGGAGTTGCGACTGGAGTGTCTTCAACCTAAAGACGAAAAATGCGCCGTTAATCCGGGAACAGGAATCCTTCTCTATGCAAAACTCCGTCCTCGTGGCGTAGTGGGGAGTGATAGCCTGGGTAAACTTGGGAAACCAGCTGAGAAGGTTGGGTTTGAAGCCGCGTCGACCCTGATAAAACAATTAGCGACACGAGCCCCCGTGGACAAGTTTCTAGGAGATCAATTAATCATGTATATGGCCTTGGCGTCTGCTGCTTCTACTATACGGGTCAGCGAGCTTACTTTGCATACAATCACGTGTATGGCTGTGTCAAAGCTCGTTACTGGGTCGCGTTTTATGGTTGTTGGCAGCCTAGGAAAACCTGCAACGATTACTTGTGAGGGTTTGAATCGTACTGACAAAAGTTCTTCGAAAGAGCTGTCTTCGTGATGGGAACTTGATCTACATGATTTCGTCTGATCGGAATCTTCGGAGTATTTTTCCCCTAAATCGTATTTGGGGCTCTTTCGTTGCTTCAGGTTCGACGTAATCGGATGTTTTTCGTCTAATCGTTTGTCCACATACGCCTTTTGGAAACAATTTTGATTTCGCACAACCAGCGAAATTGCATGTTCCACCAGTGCAGATGTCATCTGCGAATTTACAGTAAGCTTTTCGTCCCTGAAAAGTCAAAGATCTTTGTACACACCTGAAAACATCACATTCCGGAGAACATTGTTCAAAAGTTTTAGCCAAAACTAAAGAATCCCTCAAAACATTGTTAAATGTGATTTAAGGTAATCCTATGACAATATGCTGAAAATTTAATGGCGCATAAACTTTTAAAGTTTTTTCTTCTATGGTGCGAATGAATTATGTTTTTAACACGAATTACTTCAAAGTTTCCTTTCTGACCGCCTAGTTTGTGACCCTGCGCCGTTGTCCCCCCACGTTTTCGTCTGTAGTGACGTACACTGACAGGTTATGAGAAGAAGAAAAACGGTTTTTGCAGGATTATCTTATTCCAATAAGAAACCATTCCACTACCCCTCTTCTTTTTAGGGATATACAAATCCTACACTCGTCTAGTTCTCTGCCAAACTCTTCAGTTCCCCCCCTTAGTTTCATCCTCTTCTGATGTTAGTCCCTGTTCGCGGTGAAGCTATAACATAATAAGGAGTGACGAAGTAATTCCTTGACGTATTGGAGGCCGTTTATAATCACTCAAGAAAGGAAGGCTTTGATCTGAACTCAGAGTATGCCAAGCTTGGAGTGGACGTACAGAAGAAAGGCGTTGAATCTTTGACGAGGATTCTTGATAACGAGTATCCTCACGCCTTTTGTGTCGTCACTACCCACAATGTCTTTCCAAATCAGGGTCTAGTTCTTCACACAGACAGCGTTGGCACCAAACCAATCCAATCCTACCTCAACTGGAAAGAATCCGATGACTTGGATTCCTTTAAGGGCTTAGCTCAAGACGTCATCGCCATGAACATCGATGACATCGTTTGTGTCGGTGCCTCACCCATAAGCTTCGTTGACTATGTTGCCCTAAACCCTTTCACTATTCCAAAGGAGGACTTCCTCAAAACCCTGAGTCAAGGCTTCGCTGAGTGCCTGAGCCTCCTGAGGATGCATGGGGTGGATCTACAATTCGCTGGCGGGGAAACCGCTGAGTTAGCCGACCTTATCCGCTTGATAGATTTATCGGGCACCACGCTTGGAATAGTTGAACTTGACGACGTCGTTTCCGGAGAAGCCGTCTCCAAAGACAACGTAATAATCGGATTGCGAAGTGGTGGCAAAACTAAACTCGAGAAAACCGTGAACAGTGGTATCATGTGTAATGGCATCACCTTGGCCCGGCATGCCCTGCTACGAACGGACTACTCGGACAAATACCCAGAAACCCGGGATTTACATACAAGCCCATACACTGGACACTTCCATCCCAACCAATATCTTGATGAGCTTGACATGACCGTTGGCGAAGCCATAACGTCCCCCACAAGATTATTCGCCCCCATCATCCTAAAGATCCTAGAAAAACATGGTTCCCACGTAAAGGGTCTCCTCCACAACACTGGGGGAGGACAAACGAAGTGCCTTCGACTCGGTAAAAATATCCACTACATAAAGACGCTGATGGAAGTAGACCCCATCTTCCCTTTGATTCAGGAGGCCTCTGGCGAAGATTGGCGTACGATGCTGGAAAACTACAACATGGGCACTGGCTTCGAGATTATTGTGGACGCTGAAGTAGCTGAGGAAATGTTAAGCATTCCTGAACGTTTCGGTCTAGAAGCCAAGATAATTGGTCGATGTGAAAAATCTAAGGGCAAAAATAGGTTGACCATCCATAGTCCTTGGGGGAAGTTCCACTATCCACAAAAGCCAGTAAGGGTTCCCCTAGAGGGACCGCCTTTGACAATCACTGGAGCTGAACCTCGATGAGGTATCGGGCTCACGTTGAGGTACGCCTGAAGTCAGGCCACTCTGATCCCGAAGGAGAAACCACGGCGAAGAGTCTAAGGGATCTGAAGTATGAAGTTGAGAAAGTCAGGGTGGTTAAGGTCTTTGAGGTCACCTTCGACGCTGATTCCATTCAACGAGCAAAGGAAGAAGTGGAAGAGATGTGTCGACGCCTCCTCGCCAATCCCGTTAAAGACGCCTATCACTACGAAGTGGTTGAAGTGGATTGACCCAGCGATTCTATATCGAAGGTCCCCACAAGTTCAGGCTGGTCACAATCAACATCCTTGCAGCCAATGACGATGAACTACAGCAGATTAGTCAAGATATGGGTCTCGCTTTGAATTGCGATGAAATGAAGGAAATCAAAGCCTATTTTTTGAGGAGAAACCGAAATCCAACCGACGTTGAACTACAAACATTTGGCCAAACGTGGTCGGAACACTGCTACCACAAAATCTTTAAAGGATCCATCGTCGCACCCGATGGAAGCCTCATAGTAGACGGCTTACTCAAAAGCTACATCGTGGAGGCAACGAAGACCCTCAACCCGCCTTGGTGCTTCTCAGTCTTCGAGGACAACGCTGGCATCGTCGAATTTGACAAGGGCTTCGGCATCGCCATAAAAGTTGAAACCCACAACCACCCCTCAGCAGTCGAGCCCTTCGGAGGTGCAGCAACCGGAACTGGAGGGGCGATACGGGACGTTCTGGGAGTTTGGGCGGAGCCTATCGCCTGCACTGATGTTCTATGCTTCGGCCCCTTGGACTACGCGTTTGAAAAGCTTCCCGAGGGCGTTAAACATCCCCAATACATTTTTCGAGGGGTAATCGCGGGAATTGGATTTTACGGAAACAACATGGGCATTCCCACAGTCAATGGAGCCATCTTCTTTGAAGAAGGCTATGTAGGCAATCCCCTCGTCTACTGTGGCTGCATTGGACTTCTTCCCCTCGCCAAATACGTTAAAAACACTGCGTCTGGTGACGCCGTCGTCCTCGTCGGCGGGAAGACAGGGAGCGATGGCATCCACGGTGTCACTTTTGCTTCACTGGAGTTGACTGAGGAAGCGGAGGCGTCACGGTCAGCTGTGCAAATAGCCAATCCCGTGGAAGAGGAAAAGGTTCGGCGGGGGATAATCGCTGTGAGAGATGAGGGACTTGCGTCGGGCATAACGGATCTCGGTGGTGGAGGTCTCTCAAGTGCCGTGTGTGAGATGGCGCATCGACACAACCTTGGCTTTCATGTTGAGCTCGATGATGTTCCTCTCAAGACATCGACTATTGTGCCATGGGAGATTTGGATTTCTGAATCTCAGGAGCGGATGCTTCTCTCTGTTGGGAGAGAACAGCTTCAGACAGTCTTAGACGTATTTAGGAACGAAGATGTTGAGGCAACGTGCATCGGCTGGTTCACAAACGACGGAGTTGCTAAAATCGATTATATGGGCATCAGAGTAGCGGAACTCGACTTGACTTTCCTCTTTGAAACGCCTAAGCCCCGTTTTGTATCCCAGTGGAACCCTGTGGACTACTCTGAACCAAGGTTCAATTCGCCAAAGAACCTATCCACGACTCTCATCCGTCTACTATCCGCCCCAAACATCGCCAGTAAAGAGTCTGTTATCCGAACATACGACCATGAAGTGCAGGGTATAACTGTTCTAAAACCATTACAGGGGCGATACAGCGGCCCCAACGATGCTGCTGTCATCAAACCCTTACCCAACTCATGGAAAGGCATAGCCATTTCCTGCGGCATGAGGCCGCGGCAAGGCTTAATCGACCCCTATTGGATGGCGGCGTCTGGGATCGATGAGGCGATCCGAAACAATGTTGCTGTTGGAGGACGACGGATCTCCCTTCTAGACAACTTCAGCTGGGGTAACCCTGAGAAACCCGATAGGCTAGGAGGCCTAGTCAGAGCCGTAAAGGCCTGCCACGATTTTTCCTTGGCCTTGGAGACTCCCTTCATCTCAGGGAAGGACAGCCTCTACAACGAGTCTCCTTTAGGGGCTGTCACACCCTCACTCCTCATAACGGGACTAGGGATAGTTCCCGACATTCGACGCGTCGTCTCAATGGACTTGAAGAAGACTGAAAGCCTGCTTTACCTAGTCGGAAACACCCTGCCTGAGCTGGGTGGTTCTGAGTATTATCGCCTGAAAGGATGCGTTGGAAACAGCATCCCAAAGGTGGATGCACTCTCAATGAAACAACAGATGCACTCCGTTACCGCGGCGATAGACGCTGGCTGCGTTTTGGCGTGTCATGATCTGTCTGAAGGTGGGCTCGGAGTCGCTTTAGCTGAGATGGCTTTTTCAGGGGGACTTGGCGTGGAGGTTAACTTGCAGCAGATTCCAGCCTTTCAAATTGGACGGGATGACTTCCTCCTCTTCTCGGAGTCCAACAGTCGTTTCCTCCTTGAAGTTCCTCCAACGCATATCGATGACTTCGAAACAATCGTGGACGGCTGCGTCCACGCTTCAATCGGACGAGTTACAAGTGAATTGAGGTTCGTCGTGAACGGGTTGGATGGTTGTGAGGTTATAAATATGGGTGTTGAGAGGCTTCGGGAGGCCTGGAAAGGAACCATCAGGTGAGGGGTATGAAGAGGCATCAGATTAATGTGTGTATTCTGCGTACTGGTGGAACGAACTGCGATGTAGAGACAAAGAGGGTGTTCGATGACTTCGAGGTCAACGCTAGTGTGATGAGAAATACAAGCATCTCGAGAAAAGACCTTGACAATTATCACATCCTTGTCTTCCCCGGAGGTTTTTCTTACGGTGATTACGTAAGAGCAGGAGCAGTGTGGGGAAAGGAGATCAAAGTACAGTTTGGAAAAGCCTTGGAACGCTTCGTTGACGACGGGAAACCGGTTCTTGGTATCTGCAACGGATTTCAGGTCCTCGTCGAAACTGGCCTCCTACCCGCCTTCAATGGTGTGAGCGAGTATCCTGAACTGGCCTTGGCAACGAATGTGTCAGCTCGTTACGAGTGTAGATGGGTCTCCCACGACGACTTCCTTTACCTGAAAAACGA